>CALFXN010000073.1 GCA_937957815.1 uncultured Synergistales bacterium | reverse complement strand
GGGACGACGGGCAGAGCGTTCTCGATTTTCTCTGTGGCGTCGCATTTTCCATGCGGGGAAACGTTGTCCGGATTGCGCAGGCCGTCTTTCTCGCGATTCCGAAGAAGACGATGATTGAGGAATGGGAGGAAAAAACAGGTGGCTGATCTTCTGACCGCGCTTGACGTCGAAAACAAGACCTTCTCCAAATCGATGCGGGGATACGCGCAGTCCGAGGTCGACGATTTTCTTGACAAAGTCGCCGACGATATCCAGCGGTATGTCGAAATGGCCGGAGAACTCAAGCGACGCATCGAACGCCTCGAGGAACAGATCGGCGAATACACGAACCTCAAGGAGACGCTTCAGGGAACGCTCCTGATGGCGCAGAAGACGGCCGAGGCGAAGGAAGAGACGGCGACGCGGCAGGCGGAAACCATCATATCGGATGCGAAGGTACGCGCCGAGCGCATTCTCGTCGATGCGGCGGGGGAACGCGACGCGATCGTGCGCGATATGGTCCGCATCAGACAGGAACGCCAGAACTTCGCGGCGGAGTTTTCGGGGCTCCTCTCCAGATTCCGGTCGATTCTCGAAGCGGAAGAAAAGACCGCGGACCCGGCCCGCGCGAACGCCGCGGACAATCCCGGCGGGGCCTGATGCCGGAGTTTTCGTCCGTTCCGGCGACGGACGGATCGCAGACAAATAACGCCGTCCGGTACATCAGGGGGGTTGGTCCGGTCCGTGAGGCGATGTTGCGTCGACTCGGCATCGGAACTGCGGAAGATCTTATTCTCTTTTTCCCGCGGCGCTATGAGGACAGACGAAATCTGACGCGACTCGCGTCTCTCGTAGCGAACGAGAAGGCGTCGCTGCTCGTCCGGGTGGTCGCTGTCGAATCGCGGAAAACACGGGGGCGCGGCGTGTTGCTGACGTCGCTTCTCGTTTCGGATGGGACGGATAGCGCAACGGCGCTCTGGTTCAACAGAACGGATATCGAGAAAAAAATCACTCCGGGAATGACGCTCGCACTGTACGGGCGCATCGATACGCGCTCCGGCAGGCCGGTTATCCTGAACCCCGAGTTCGAGCCCGTCGACGAACCGAAAGACGCCTCCTCGATAGGAAGAATCGTTCCCGTTTACAACGCGACCGCCGGGCTCCCTCAGAAATGGCTCCGGAAGATCGTCGACGCCGCGCTGGACATCTCTCTTCCCTCGATTCGCGATATCCTTCCCGAGGCGATACGCCGCTCCCGTTCCTTTCCTCCGATCAGGGACGCGGTTCTCGAAATGCATCATCCGACCGGCCGGACTTCGTGGAAACGTTCGCGGGACCGGCTCGCGTTCGAAGAATTCTTCATGCTTCAGGTCGCCCTCGCGATGAGACGACGACTCTACCGGATGCGCGAAGAGGCCGGGATTTTTCCGAAACGCGGTCCGCTGCTTCGGCGTTTCCTGGAAGACGTCATTCCGTTTGCCCCGACGAAAGCGCAGTTTCGCGCGATCGACGAAATCGGGGCGGATGTATCCACCTCCGTTCCGATGAACCGTCTGCTTCAGGGAGACGTCGGATCGGGGAAAACCGTCGTGGCGATCGCCGCGGCGCTCATGGCCGCCGACGGGGGCGCGCAGGCTGCCGTCATGGCTCCGACGGAGATCCTCGCGCAGCAGCACTGGTGCAGGATTAAACCTCTCCTCGAGCCTCTGGGTATCCCGGTCGTCCTTCTGTCGGGGGGGGCCGCCGGCGCCGAACGGGATGAGACGCTCCGGCTGCTCGAGACTCGCACCCCTCTTCTCGCCGTCGGAACGCACGCACTGTTCTCTGAAAATGTCCTTTTCGCGTCCCTCGGACTTGTCGTCATCGACGAACAGCATCGCTTCGGCGTCCTGCAGAAGAGAGCGTTGCGAGCGAAGGGGTCGGCTCCCCATACGCTCGTGATGACGGCGACCCCCATTCCGAGGACGATGACGCTGTCGGTGTACGGAGACCTCTCCGTCTCAGTCATCGACGAGCTTCCGGCCGGACGCCTTCCCGTCGAAACGAGGCGTGCGACGCCGGGGAACCGGAAGGAGATCGGAAAGACGATACGGGACGCTGTTCGCGACGGAGGGCAGGTCTACTGGGTGTGTCCTCTGGTTGACGAAAGCGAAGCCGTCCAGGCCGTCTCCGTTACGGAACGCTACGAGTCCCTCAGGGAGGAATTCCCCTCGCTGCGAATCGGGTTCGTTCACGGTCAGCTTGCCTTCGCAGAACGGGATCGGACCATGAATCTCTTCGCCGCGGGATGCCTCGACCTCCTTGTGGCGACGACCGTGATCGAAGTCGGCGTCGATATCCCGAACGCTTCGGTGATGATCGTCGAAAACGCCGGACGGTTCGGTCTTTCGCAGCTCCACCAGCTCAGAGGCCGGATCGGACGCGGGGCGCGCGGGGGAGTCTGTCTGCTGCTCGACGCGTCGAGATCGGGCCCCGCTCGCGAACGAATCGACGTACTCTGCTCGACCAGCGACGGATTCGCGATCGCGGAGGCCGACCTGCGCCTGCGCGGTCCCGGGGAGGTGTGCGGGATCCGGCAGCATGGGATAACGGATTTCAGGGTCGCCGACCTCCTGCGCGACCGGAGATTGCTCGAAGACGCCAGAGCCGAGGCGTTCTCCCTTGTCCGCGACGACCCGGATCTCCTTTCGTGTCCGGACCTTCGCGAACGGGTGGTTCATCTCTATGGAGACGTTCTCCGACTGGTGGAAACCGCATGAACGACGAACGCAGGAAGCTGCTTCACGCCATTCTGTCCAGGGGTCCGATGACCGAAGCGATGCTTCGCAGGCGCCTTCGCGACAGAGGTTTCGAAGAGAGCGAAGCGGACGAATGTGTCCGGTATGCCCGCGAGTCGGGGATGACGGACGACGATATGTATTCGCGGCTTTTTGTCGAGGGGCACCCCGCATGGGGCAACAGGAGAATCGTTGATGATCTGAAGCGGCGAGGAGTCTCGGGCGGTGCGATCCG
>CALFXN010000072.1 GCA_937957815.1 uncultured Synergistales bacterium | reverse complement strand
CGTTTCTCGCGAAGCGCATCTGGTGCGTGACGATGATCTGGGTCATCCCCTCGGCGTCGAGGTCCTTCATGACCTGGAGAACCTCTCCCGCGAGCTCGGGGTCGAGCGCGCTCGTCGGCTCGTCGTAGAGCATGACCTTCGGGTTCATCGCGAGGGCGCGGGCGATGGCCGCGCGCTGCGTCTGGCCACCCGAGAGCGTCGCGGGATAGCGGTCCGCGAAATCGCGCAGGCCGACCTTCGCGAGGAGGCGCATTGCCGTGGTCTCGGCCGAGTCGCGGGATTCCTTCTTGACGACCATGGGCGCGAGCATCACGTTTTCGAGAACGGTCCTGTGCGGAAAGAGGTTGAACGACTGGAAGACCATTCCGACCTCTCTGCGGATTTCGTGGCACGCGTCGAGAAACGCGCCGTCGAGCCGCGTGACGCCAGGCGACCTGCGGACCGTGACGCCCGCGATCGTGATCGTTCCGGAGGTGATGTACTCCAGGCAGTTGAGGCACCGCAAAAACGTGGATTTTCCGCAGCCCGACGGGCCGATGATGGAGACGAGGTCTCCCTCGCGGATGTCGATGGAGATGTTGTTGAGGACTTCGCCGTTTTCGAAACTCTTGCAGAGATCAGTGACGCGGATGAGGGGATTTCCTGCCATCGTCGACCGTTCCTTCCCGAAAAACAAGAGATGCCTCCCCGAAGGGGAGACGCAACCACCAGCCTTCCGCCGCATGGGGCGTGAGATTCCGTGTTCTGCAATGAATAAGAATGCCACAAACGGCGGAAAATGCAAGAAACTTTCCCGATACGCACCCCGGAAGTCGCTTCCGGAAATCCGAGAGGAGGTACAACGCTCGGTGAAGATCAAAAAGTGGGATAAACATTTGATATATCCTGATATTGTGAGATTCGCGTTCGCGAACGGGCGATGGAAGCGGTACACTGTACCGAAAAAAAGCGGCCTTCCGGAGCCGTGAAGGCGGTGATTCGACGTGACGTTCCTCCGCACCCTTTTTTCCTGCGGGAATATCGTGTTCGCGACGGCCCTTCTCCGACTGTCGCTGAGCTTTCTCGCGGGAGGCCTGATCGGGCTCGAACGAGAGCACAGCCATCAGCCTGCGGGATTGCGCACACACATGCTTGTTTGTGTTGGTGCGACACTGATCATGCTTGTCTCGGAATTCGGTTTCACCGATATTCTTTCGAAAGAACACGTCTCCCTCGATCCGTCGCGCATCGCCGCGCAGGTCGTCTCAGGAATCGGCTTCCTCGGCGCGTGCGCGGTCCTCAAGATAGGAAGCAGCGTCAAAGGACTCACGACGGCCGCTTCGATCTGGGTCACGGCGGCCATCGGTCTGGCCATCGGGGCCGGACTGATCGCGCCCGCGGCCGTCACGATCGCGTTCATGCTCGTCGCGCTGATTCTCTTCGAACGGCTGGAACGCCGCTTCTTTCCGTCGCAGCAGATCAAGACGATCAGCCTGTACTTCGAAAGCTCCTCAATCGACGCGCAGGAGATTCTCGGCGTCACGAAACACTTCGGCATCAGGGTCCAGACGATCAATGTCATCCAGGAGATCCTCAAAAACCGCGTTCAGGTGGATCTTCTCGTCACATTTCCGTCGTCGATCGACATTTCGAAATTCTACGAGGACCTGAGGCTGCTTTCCAATATATACAAGATCAAAATGGACGAGAAGTTCTGAAGGGGAGGAGGAAGCGAATGACGCGAACGCCGGAGGAAAGACTTGCGCCGATCAGGAGGGTTCTCTCGCGGCACGGCTTTGCCGGAAAGACGGTCGCCCGGGTGAGGGAAGAGGAACGCGTCCTGCTGTCTTCGGGAACGCCGCTTTCCGGCGTGACGGCGCAGCCGTTCGCGCTCGGCGGAATCCGCGCCGAGATCGTCCGCCCCGCGGCCGCCGCGAGCGATGGGCTCGTGCTCTACGTCCATGGAGGCGGCTTCTTCGCCGGATCGGTCGAGACGCACCGGAAGCTCGCCGCGCACATCGCGCGGTCGGGCGGCGTCCCGGTCCTGACGTTCGACTACGCGCTCGCGCCGGAGCATCCGTATCCGGCGGCACTCGACGATACGCTCGCCGTGTGGCGCCGCCTCAGGGCGGACGGCTACGGAAGCCGAAACGTCGTCTTCGGGGGCGACTCCGCGGGCGCCGGCCTTGCGCTCATGGCGCTCCTCGCACTGCGCGACGCCGGGGAGGAACTTCCCGCCGGGGCCTTCCTTCTCTCGCCGTTCGTGGACTACACGCGGATGGATTCCGAAACGTACCGGACGAACGCGGGCCGCGATCCGTTCGTCAGCCTCGATGGCAACCGGATGTGCGTCGAAGCGTTCTTCCGCCCCGCGATCCCGGAGGGATTCGTCTCGCCGGTCGACCGCGATCTCTCGGGCCTGCCGCCGCTCCTGATCCAGGCGGGTGGCGACGAGGTGCTTCTCGGCGAAATCGGGCTTCTCGCGCGGCGCGCCGCCGACCGGGGAGTTCCCGTGACATTCGGAGTGTGGGAGGGCATGTGGCATGTCTTCCAGATGCTCGCGAACGTCGTCGGCGAGGGACGCGAGGCCGTTGAGGGCATCGCGTCCTTCATCCGGGGGAGGATCGGGACGGCGGGATGACTTATACTGTATGGAACGGATGCGGCGACGCATCCGATATCGAAGGGGGACTTGCAGAATGAAAGGACGGTCATGGTATTCGGGAATCATCGTTTTCGCGCTCGTAACTTTGTGCGCGACGTTCGGAGGAACCATCGCGTTCGCTGCGGACGAGACGGCCGCCGTCGACAAGGTCCGGATCGATTTCAACGCGGCGTTCAATGCGGGAGACGCCGACGCTATCGAACGCGTCTTCGACGCGGAGGGGACTCTGCTGCCGCCCGGGATGCCCGCCGTAACCGGCAGAGAGAATATCGGAAACAGATACCGCGATCTTTTCAGGACGACCCGCTTCAGGTTCGAGCTGAGGTCCGGCGATATCCGCGTGTGCGACGGATGGGCCTTCATGAACGTGGAATTCGCGAGAACCGATATCCCGAAAGCGGGCGGCGGGGAGACGTCCGTCGAAGGATACTGCGTCCTCGTTCTCAAAAAGCAGCCGGACGGTTCGTGGAAGATCTTCAGGGATATCTGGAACGAGGCGCCCAAACCGTAGAGCGTCAATTGATCTGCATCCCTTCACGATCGCCGAGTCGCTCGGCCGTGGAGGACGCCGCGGCGCGTGAGACGTCGAGCCCCGTCCGGGGATGAAATATTCTAGTGCACGGGGGATGTTCGAAATTTCTGCGACGCTTCGAAAAAACGTGATGCGACTGTTCCCGGACCGTGTGGCGCAGCGGCTTGTCCGGGTGCTCATTCTCATGTTCGCCCTAGCGTCCGGCGTGTGGGCGGCGGAGGTTCCCGCGGGAAAGAACCGGGTGGTCCGCGTCGCCGTTCCGGGGAACTTTCCCCCGCAGTACGTCGTCGGGAGCGACGGTGTGCCGGGCGGGGCAACCGTCGAGATGATCGACGCCCTCGGCGGGATCGGGAACATGGAGATCCGCTACGTGGTCTTCGACGCGTGGGACGAAATGCTCGGAGCGTTGTCGGCCGGAGAGGTCGATCTCATTCCGAACTCCGGACTCAGCAGATCGGCGCTGGCCGGGCAGGGGATCGTCTTTTCCGAACCACTCGAACGCTTTCCGGTCAGAACCTTCGTTTTGAAGCGGAATGCGGCGCTCAATTCGCAGCGGAAGATGAACGAGATGACGATCGGCGCGGTTCGGTCGAGCTTCGCTCTTCCCTATCTGAAGAGGGTCGGCGTCCGGGACATCGAGCCGTTTGAATCCGTCCCGGATTGCGTCGATGCGCTGCTTTCCGGTGCCGTCGACGCGGTCGTGTGCCCGCAGGCCCCCCTGATCCGCGTCGCGGGAGACTCGGGTGTCCTCGACCGGATCTCGATGATCGGCGAGGTTCTGTTCGAGTCGAGGGAAGGATTCGCTCTCTCCGCGGCGGATGGAGACCTGCTCTCCGAGATCAACGCCGCCATCGGAACGCTCCGCGGTAGCGACCTGTTCGCCGACATCAACGGGCGCCGGTATGCCGGGGCCGCCCCATACTGGTCCGTGCGCCGCGTCTTCGGCGCGACGACCGTCCTTCTCCTGCTTCCGGCGGTCATCT
>CALFXN010000071.1 GCA_937957815.1 uncultured Synergistales bacterium | reverse complement strand
ATGACCCGCGCGGGGCGAAGCATGTCGACGACTTCCAGAAAACGTCGGAGAGCATCTTCCCTCGAAACCGCCATCCCCGCCCCCCAGAGCGGCAGGCACGCGAGATCGATGCGCGGGCATTCCGCGGCGAGCTCGCGGAACACGGGATCGGGAACGCAGTCCCCGACATGAATGACTGTCGTCTCTCCGAGCGCGAAACGGTAGAACCCGTTCGGTTCGCAGGGTACGACCGCGTCTTCGGACGAAAGCGCCGGCGCTTCCGGATGCGGACACACGCGGTACGTCGCGTCGAACACGTCCCCGTGCATCGTCCACCCGTCGCCGACCTCCCGCACGGCGACACCTGCGCCCCGGGTCCGTCTGATATATTCCGCCAGCGGTTCCGGAGCGTAGAGAGGCGCGGCGCACGCCGCCGCGATGTCGGCCGAGTCCCCACGTCCCCAGTGTCCCGGGTGCCCGTGCGTGACGAAGACGTGCGTCGCGCGCCCTGGTCGAAAGTCCCGGAGGTCGAGGGAGCAGCCCGGGTTTCCCCGGATCCACGGATCGACGGCGATCCGGACTGCGGGCGACGCGATCTCGAAGAACGCGTTACCGCGCCAGGTCACCGACACGCGTCTCCCGGAGCGGCCCTCGTCTCGACGCATCGTCAGACGTAGTCCTGCCCGGGTTCCATGTCGATCGCCTCGAAAAACGACCGGAACGACGCATCGAGGTGTTCCTGCCAGAGCGCACACGCGCCGTCCTCGTCTCGGGCCTCGAGAAGGCCGAGAAGACGCTCGCGCGTTTCGAAGCTCTTCCAGAGCCGAGCGGTGATGATCACGCGCACGACGCTGAACCGCTGGAGGTAGTCGCGGTGCGTCCATATCAGGGAAATCAGGCGCGGAATGCGGCAGACATCGATCAGTATCCTGTTGTAGCGCGCGGCGAGGGGAATCAGCGCCTCTGCGAGGTTCTCCGCAGGAACCTGCGACTTCACCTCCGCCGCCTCGCGGACGACGTCCCGCAGCGAGTCGAGTTCCCCGGCTGTGATCTTCCTGGCCGCGTAGCGGACCGCAAGGCCTTCGATCGCCTTTCGGATCGCGAAGATGTGCGCGATCTCCTCGCGCGTGATTCCCGTCACGACCGTCCCCTTGCCGGGCTTGCGCTCGACGAGCCCTTCCGCCTCGAGCTTCCGGAGCGCCTCGCGGACGGGCATCCGGCTGACGCCGAAGCGCTCGGCGAGGTCCGTATCCGTGAGTTGCGTCCCCGAGGCCAGTTCGCCGACTATGATCGCCTTGCGGAGGTAGTCGTAGATCACCTCGCGGTACGACTTCATCACGGGGATTCCTTCGGAAAAAGCGATAATGGCGATCCTCTCCCCTCAGGATGTCTCATATGGATCATGGATCCATGATCCAAAATCACGTTCCTGAGATATACTATCCCTGCAACACTATTCTGTAAAGAGAGAAGGGGAGATTCGTGGGATACTCCTGCGCACAGAAACTCATCCGATCGCACTGCGCCCCCGCGACCGACTTCCGGCCGGGCGGCGAGATCCCGCTGCGCATCGACCAGACGCTCACACAGGACGCGACCGGAACCATGGCGTTCCTCGAGTTCGAGGCGATGGGCGTCCCGGGGGTCCGGACGGAGCTTTCCGTG
>CALFXN010000070.1 GCA_937957815.1 uncultured Synergistales bacterium | reverse complement strand
GCCGAATCCGCCCTCGACCATCATCATCGACGAGCCGGAGCTGGGGCTTCACCCCGCCGCGATCTCCATCATTTCGGAGCTTATCCGGAACGTCTCGACGCGGACGCAATTGATCGTGGCCACGCAATCGCCGGCGCTGATCGACCATTTCGCCGTCGAAGACGTGATCGTCGTCAACCGCAGGGACGGCGCGTCGACCTTCGAAAGGCTCCGGCAGGAGGATTTCAGCGAATGGCTCGAGGACTATTCGGTCGGCGAACTCTGGAGCAAGAACGTTATTTCCGGAGGCCCGGTCTATGAGTGAGTTCGCCGAAATCGCGGCGCTCGTTGAAGGAAAGACTGAAGAGATTTTCGTATCGAAGCTTCTCGCGCCGTATCTGTCCGCGTTGAGTGTGTACATGAAGCCGATCGTCATTTCCAAGCCGGGCGAGAAGGGCGGCGACGTCCGGTTCGGCCGCGTGAGAAACGACATCGGCCTCCACCTGAAACAGCGAACGGAAACGTACCTGACCCTTTTCGTCGACTACTACGGGCTCAAGGGCGACTGGCCGGGGCTCGACGAGGCGAAAAAGCGCTCACGCGCAAAAGACAAAGCCGCAGCGGTCAACCAGGCGACGAAAGACGCCGTTTGTCACCTCTTTCCCGAACGGAGGGCCGAGCGGCGATTCATCCCCTATGTCGCGATGCACGAATTCGAAGCCCTGCTCTTCAGCGCCCCGAAGATTCTCGCCTCCCGGCTTCAGGTGAAGCCGGCGCGGATCGCGGACATCGTCGCCGAGTGCGGATCGCCCGAGGAGATCGACGACTCGCCCGAGACGGCTCCGTCCAAAAGACTCATCCAACTGTCGAACGGTTTCAGAAAAACGACCACAGGCATCGCCGTCGCGGAGGAAATCGGGCTGCCCGGGATCCGCGCACAGTGCCCGCTCTTCGATGAATGGCTGACGGCCATCGAACGCCTCCCGGCATCGGATTCGGACTGAGCGACGGACATTCCGGAGCATACGGGAAGGAGACCCTTCATGAAACGAATCGTCATCGGCGTGGACCGGGACGGAAAAATCCGTATCGTCGAAAACCCGAAGAACGACTTCTTCATGGGGACGCTGTTCGTCCCCCAGTCGCGGGCGGAGAGGGATCCTCCCCACCCGGTCATCAGGGCGTTCGTCGAGGCGAGCATCCGAAAGGGATCGTAACGCCGGGAATCAGGGAACTCCGGCCCGCAGCTGCCGCCGCGACCGGGGGCTTCGTATTTCCATCCAGTCGCCGGACCGGGCCGTCACCCGGAAACCGAGCTTTTCATAAACGCCGTGGGCGTCCTTCGTGATCAGAAGCCACTGGTAAACGTCCTGCAGATCTTCGTGACAGAGGATTCCCCGGACCATCATCTGTCCTATTCCCTGTCGTCGACAGTTCTTGTCGACGTAGACATCCAGAATGTACGCGAAGCGCGTCCTGTCCGAGATCGCCCGTGCATACCCGACCTGCTCGCCGCCGTGGAACGCTCCGACGACCAGGGCGGAATTCTCCGCCCCACGCCGGACCTCGGCCTGCGAAATTCCCTCGCACCAGAAGGCGCCGGCAAGCATTGCCGTCACTTTCGCGAAATCCATCGCGTCACACCCGTATCGAAGACTGTATTCTCCGGCGCTCACGTGCGTCACCATCGGAACCCCTCCTGACGACCGTCTCGCATTCATTCCGATATGGTACCGCATTCCCTGCGTGATCGAGAGAAGAATCATCCGCGCCGTTGCCGTTCCGGTACCATGGCGCAAACCTGCCGTTGCCATCCGGAAGTAGCATTGAAGCACCGGGACGCATACTCGGACTTCATTTCGGAGGAGGCATCTGCATGCGAAAGTTCTGTGCAACACTGGCGCTCTTTTTCCTGCTCTCCACTCCGGCATTGGCCGCCGGGGTCATTTTCACGGAGCCGTATCTGCTGTCGCTGAACCCCGCGGCGGAGATGAACATCTGCTGGCTCACCGATTCGGCCGCTGAGACATGGGTGGAGTTCGGCGAGACGGCCTCCCTCGGCTCCAGAGTCGCAGCGAAACCATATGTGATCACAGGCCTCCGGACATCCGCCCGCCCCG
>CALFXN010000069.1 GCA_937957815.1 uncultured Synergistales bacterium | reverse complement strand
CCTCGGGCCGCTGTCACTCTATCCGAGGGAAGCGCTCCTGTCGCTCGGAAAGGGCGACCTGTGCCGGTTGTACTCGGGGTTCCGGCATCGTTTTACATCGGGCGATGCGATGGCTGCCCTCCTTTCGGGGGCGACGAATGTCGTCCGGGAGTTCGGGACTCTCGGAGCCTGTTTTCGCTCGATGTTCGGCGAATCGGGAGAACTCGAGGGCGCGGCCGGCGCGTTCGTCCGGGAGATCCGGAGGGCGGGCGGACTCGAGGACGCGTTCCTGCTTCCCGACCCCGCCGACGGCAGCGCGTGCAAGCGACTCTTTCTCTACGTCAAATGGATGGTCAGGAGGGACGCCGTCGACCCGGGCGGGTGGGACGATATTCCAGCGTACTCTCTCATGATGCCCGTCGATACGCATATCTTCCATATTGGCCGTGAACTCGGGTTTACGACCAGATCGCAGGCGGATCTCCGGACCTGCAGGGAGATCACGAACGCCTTCGCGAAAATCAGTCCGGAAGATCCGACGAAGTACGATTTCTGCCTCTCCCGATTCGGCATCCGTTCCGATCTGGAGATCGGGGACCTGCTCGCAGGCTGTGCCGCCCTCACCGGTCCGCGCTGATCTCGTCGCAGAATGGCGTGTGGAACGCCGCCTGAAGGACCGCCGAGTCTCCTTCGGGGATATGCGGCAGCAAAAGCATGAGTTTCGTGATAATCGCCTCGCGGCTCATGTCCTTCCCCGAGATCACGCCCATCCGGAGCGTTTTTCGTCCGACCTCGTAGATGCTCAGATCGACGCCTCCGAAGACGCATTGCGTCGTGATCACGACCGGGATCGAGTGATTTCTCGCGTGTTCGATCGGCGGGAGCAGGTTCTCGCCGAGATAGGGAACGCCCCCCATTCCGAGCGCCTCGATGACGATGGCCTTCGGCTGCATCGCGATCGAAGCCTCGAGATGCCGCGCAGGATACCCGGGAAAGAGCGTGACGAGAAGGATGGACCGCTCCATGCGGAAGACGCCGTTTTTCTGGCGGAACGGTGCGTCGCCGGGGTCCGCGAAGACCGGACGATGCCGAAGCGACGGACCTCCGGCGTCGATCGTCCCGAGAACCGGGTAATTGATACTCGAGAAAGCCGTCTGCGTGTGGCTCAGGATCTTCTGCGACCTCGGCCCGTGGATCAGGAACCCGCCGAACGCGATCGAAACCCCCGCTTGTCCGCGCTTCGCGAGCGTCTTCAGGAAGAGAAAGGCGTTGCGGACGTTATCGACGGCGTCCGTACCGGGGACGTCTATCGGATGCATCGATCCCGTCAGGACAACGGGTTTGTCGAACCCGAGCAGCATGTAGGAGAGCGCCGAAGCGGAATACGCCATCGTGTCGGTACCGTGGAGGATCAGGAAACCGTCGGCGTCGCCGCGCCGTTCGAGGACGCAGGTCGCGATGCGCGCCCAGTCGTTCGGATGCATGTTCGAGCTATCCTTCGAGAGGAGGTCGACGACCGACACGGATCCGGACCGTTCGAGGTCGGGAATGCGGGCGATCAGCTGTTCCCCGCGCATCGTCGGCGTGAGCCCCTCGTCACCGGGGCTCGACGCGATGGTTCCCCCCGTCGAAATGACGCATATCCTCATGAACCGATTCCTCCCCGTCTGTGAGATCCGGGTCGCGCGCCGAGCGGGACCGGAAAGAGCTCGTCGAGCGTCACGAACCGATATCCCCGTTTCCTGAGTTCCCTCACGATCTCCGGGATCGCCCTGATCGTCGCATCCACGCCGTCGTGCATGAGGACGATTCCTCCCGGACGGACGGAACCGAGAACCCTTCGTACGTTCCGTTCCGGCGACAACCCCGTGTAGTCGCGGCTGTTGACCGTCCAGTAGACCGTCATGAGCCCGGCCCTCCGTCCGGCCTCCTCGACGGAAGCGTTCGTTCGTCCTCCAGGCGGCCTGCAGAAGCGCACCTCCGTTCCGAGAGTATCCCGGATGATTGCGGAGCAGGCGAGATACTCGCCGCAGGCCTCATCCGGAGGCAGTTCCGTCAGGTTGGGGTGCGAGTTGGAATGATTCGCGACCGTGTGCCCTCCGTCGCGGATGCGCCGCAGAACCTGACGATTGAACGCCGCCTGCTTCCCGACGACGAAGAAAGAAGCTTTCACGTTCTCGTCGGACAGAACCCGCAGAAGTTCGAGCGTCCGCTCTCCGTGCGGTCCGTCGTCGAACGTGAGTGCCACGGTCCTGTCGACGCGGGGCGTGCCGCACGCGACGCCCGAGAAGAGAATGACGGCGCATAACGCGAAGAACACTTTCGGGCGGATGTTCATCCGGATCTATCCTTCGGCGGAGCGCCGACCGCGGACTTCATCGACACTGCGCAACAAAATCATGCCTCCCGCAAAGGTCAGCGAGACGATCGCGATACCGAGCCTCATGGATCCGGTCGCCTGCGAGACCAGTCCGAAGAGTGCAGGACCCATGACCCCCGCGAACTTTCCGGAGATGTCGTAAAAGCTGAAGAATTCGGCGCTCCGTCCCCCCGGTGTCATCGAAGCGTACAGGCTCCGGCTGATTGCCTGCGTTCCTCCCTGAACGATGCCGACGGCCGCGGCGAGCATCCAGAAATGCCACGGACGGGTGAGGAGAACTGCGCCGAGAGAGATCGCGATATAGCCGGCGAGCCCGACCGAGATCGCCCGTTTGCTGCCGATTCTGCCCGCGATCATTCCGAAAAGCACGGCGCACGGAACGCCGACGAACTGCGTCAGAAGCAGGGCGCCGATGAGATGGTCCATCGGAATGCCGAGCTGCGATCCGTAAATCGCGGCCATATGGATGATTGTCCCGATTCCGTCATTATAAAGCCAGAATGCGATCAGGAAGACGAACAGATCGCGGTGCGAGCGCACGCTCAGGAACGTGCGCCGCAGACGCCGGAATCCTTCGGCTATCGCGCTCCCCGCTCCGCTTCGCGGAGCCGGGAGCGGTTCGGGAACGTTGCGGAGGAGCGGGAGAGTGAAAAGCCCCCACCAGACGGCGACCGAGACGAAAGAGAGGCGGATGCCGAGCGTTCCGGGGAGCGCCACGATCATCGCCGCGTCGATCGCGAGGAGGATTCCGCCGCCGAGATACCCGAGCGCGTACCCGAGGGAGGAGACGGCATCTCCCATATGGCTCGGGGCGAGAGACGGCAGGAGCGCGTCATAGAAGATGCTCGCCGCGGAAAAACCGATGGATCCCGTGATGTACAGCGCAAGCGCCGCGATCCAGTCCCCCGGGCCGACGAACCAGAGACCGCCCGAAGCGAGGACTCCGAGCAATGTGAAGAGGGCAAGAAAGGACTTCTTCGCCGCGCGGATATCGGCGATCGCCCCGAGAATCGGCGCGAGAGCGGCGCCGGCGAGGAGCGCTGCGGCCGATGCGTAGCCCCACGAAACCGTGGAAAGCGTTCCGGGCAGCGACGATGCGGCCACCTCGCGGTAATACACGGGAAGGACGGCCGCCATGACGGTCGTCGCGAAGGCGGAATTACCGACGTCGTAGAGACACCACGAGAGGATATCCTTTCGTTTCAGCGCGGACAGCATGGGGGCATACGCTCCTTTCCGAAGCCGTATCACTCTAGCATAAAACGGGTGACCGGAGAGCACGATGCTATAATGCACACAAGCGGTACATGGAAGGAGTGGACACGATGCGCACCGGTCGTCCGGATT
>CALFXN010000068.1 GCA_937957815.1 uncultured Synergistales bacterium | reverse complement strand
CCTGCCAGTGGGAAATCTCGAGGTGCGCGCCCGACTCCATGGAGATCCGGGCGACTTCGTCGAACGACCGCGACAGGTAATACCCCTCGTCGCGCTGATGCACGACGAAGATGCCGCCCTGGGCCGCGACTTCCCGGTTCAGCGCTATGAGTTCGTCCGCATCGCCGTAGGGGCACGGGGGGTAGATGAGCCCCGTCGAAAGTCCGAACGCCCCCTCCCGCATACAGTCGCGGACCGTGGCGCACATTGCGGCGAGTTCTTCCTTCGTCGCGCCCCGCTCGGCCATCCCGAGCGATTCGATCCGCACGGGGCCATGCGAAAGCAGGACCGCGACGTTGTTCGGCACTCCCCTCTTTTCGAGCGCGGCGAGGTATTGCCCGAACGTCCTCCAGCTCCATTTTTCCTCCGGAAGGACGCCGTCGAGCCCGGCCAGAAGGTCGCGCACGACGGGCAACGTATCGTCGCGGACGGGAGCCGTCCCTAGGCCGTCCTGCCCGAGAAGCTCGGTCGTGACGCCCTGTCGTATCTTCGCCTCCGGCGGCGCGTCGCGGAAGAATTCGAGGTCAGTGTGACTGTGCATGTCGATGAAGCCGGGTGTGAGCACCATCTCCGAGCAGTCGATTTCCGACGCGGTCGCTTCTCCGGGACCGAGATCGCCGATTTTCGCGATCCGGTCGCCGGCGAGGGCCACGTCTGTCCGGAAGCGTTCTCGGCCCGTTCCGTCGGCTATCGTCGCGTTTCGCAGAATACAGTCGAACATTCGTCGTTCCTCCCAAACTCAGGATATCGACTCGTAGCGGAAGCGTCCGACCTTACTCGTCCGATGGCCGCAGCGAACCAGCGCTTCCGCCATCGGAACCGCGACGCCCACGCCATCGATCACGGGGACGCCGAGTGCGTCGGACACCCGGCGATCGAGGCCCGAGAGCCCCGCGCACCCGAGCGTGAGGACTTCCGCGCCGTCGCGTTCCACGGCGAGGCGTCCCGCGTCGGTCATCCGCTCTTCGAGCGTCTCGCCGGTCGCCCGCTCGTCGACCGACCGCACCGACGCGCACCGCGCCTCGAGCCCCAGACGCCGGATCATGAGCCGCTTCATCGGAACGGAGCGTTCCGACGTCTGCAAGACGGAGAAGCGCTCGCCGAGCGTCATCGCCATCAGGAACGAACACTCCCCGACGCCGAGAACCGGCCGGTCGGTCGCCTCTCGAAGCAGGTCGATGTTCACGTCGCACGTGCATGCAACGATCGCCGCGTCGAAAGCGCCGCCGTGTTCTTCGAGGACGCGGAGCATCCCCGGCGCGCACAGCGCCCATTCCCTGTAGTTCTCGATGAACGCCGGGGCGTCCGGCGCGTTGACGCATGTCAGTTCCGTCCCGGGCGACGCCGTCTTTCGCGCCGCCGCGTCGATGAGACGCGTAAATGA
>CALFXN010000067.1 GCA_937957815.1 uncultured Synergistales bacterium | reverse complement strand
CCACCGAGATCTACACTCTTTCCCTACACGACGCTCTTCCGATCTCGAGGAGAAGACGCCCCCCCGCAACGACGCCGAAAAGAATCCCCGGAGAGGAACAATATAAACGGAGATCCGTCTTCAGGAAAAAATCGATTCCCGCTGACGCGACGAACAGACAATCGGACACGAGAAACGCGACTGTCGCGAGGAAGATCCACGCCATCCAGAAATAGCCGATGGTCGCGACCGCGCTTCGCGCGAGCGTCCATCCCCTGAGATCGAAGATGCGGACGAGAATGGGGGCGGACACCATCAGAACGCACCACCCGGCGATCGGAAGCCCCGCGCGCGGGCGCAAAACCCGGACATCGCCCGGAAGAACGCTCGGAGGACGATCGCGTACATCGATCCGTAGACGAGAAAAAACAGCGACACAAGGAGCGGCACGGGATTCCTCCGTTTCTTTTCTTCCGCGGGAACGGTGCCAGGCGCTCCGCGAAGAGTTTTTCCGATGTCCGGGGCGCAATTATATGGTATATAATGACTGGATTCGCCCGGAATACGGCGGATCCCGACATCCGGCCGCATCCCGCTTCCGGGGAGCCGCGCGAACCCGCACGGCAGGGCCGGCAAGGAGGACCGGACAGAATGCCGCAAGACCAGCCCCGAATCTACCTCTCGTCGCCGCATATGAGCGGAGACGAACTCCCTCTTGTCAGAGAAGCGTTCGAGACGAACTGGATCGCCCCGCTCGGCCCGCACGTCGAAGCCTTCGAACGGGAACTCGCGGAACGCGTCGGCGTCGCCGCGGCGCTCGCGCTCAACTCCGGAACCGCCGCCCTGCACCTCGGACTCAAGTCTCTCGGCGTCAGCCCAGGAGATCGGATCTTCTGCTCGTCGTTCACGTTCATCGCGAGCGTCTCGCCTGTCGTCTGGCTCGGCGCGGAACCCGTCTTCGTCGATTCGGAGCCCGACACGTGGAACATGTCTCCGGCGGCCCTCGAACGCGCGTTCGAAGACGCCGAACGAACCGGAACCATGCCGAAGGCCGTCATTCCGGCGGATCTCTACGGCCAGACGCCGCGGATGGATACGATTCTCGCACTGTGCGACCGCTACGGCGTTCCGCTCTTCGAGGACGCGGCGGAAGCCCTCGGCGCGACGTACAGGGGAAAGAGCGCCGGGAG
Source organism: uncultured Synergistales bacterium (assembly GCA_937957815.1). Classification (GTDB taxonomy): domain Bacteria; phylum Synergistota; class Synergistia; order Synergistales; family Aminobacteriaceae; genus CALFXN01. The sequence continues at coordinate 2,596 of CALFXN010000067.1, read as the reverse complement.
TTTCGGCCGTTTCGGAGTGCTCTCGTTCAACGGAAACAAGATCATCACGACCTCGGGCGGAGGGGCGCTCCTCTCCGACGACGCGGACGCGATCGCGAAGGCCCGCTTCTGGTCGACGCAGGCGCGCGACCCCGCGCCCTGGTACCAGCACACCGAGATCGGCTACAACTACCGCCTCAGCAACGTCCTCGCGGCCATCGGTCGGGGGCAGCTGAGGCACCTCGACGAGCGCATCGCGCAACGTCGGGCCGTCTTCGACACGTACGTCCGCGCATTCGCTGACATCCCGGGGATCTCCTGGATGCCCGAGCCCGAGGGATGCTTCTCGATCCGGTGGCTCTCGACGGTCCTCATCGATCCCGACGTCCACTCGGTCACGCCCGTCGGGCTCATGGAAGCGCTCGCGCAGGAGAACATCGAATCCCGCCCGCTCTGGAAGCCGATGCACCTCCAACCCGTCTTCGCGAACAACGCCTACTACCCGCACTCGCCGGAAGGGATCTGCGACGGGCTGTTCCGCCGCGGCCTCTGCCTGCCGTCGGGGTCCAACCTGACCGAAGAGCAGCAGGGCCGCGTCATCGCGATCGTCCGCCGGGTGCTGCTCACGGGACGTTCACGGTGACGGCTGGGACGGCCGAAAAAACGGCGCGTCCTGCGGCGGACGCCGTCAAGCGCCTTCTCGACTGCCTCGTATCCGGAGCGGCGATCGTCGCGCTGTCGCCGCTCTTTCTCGCGCTCGCGATCTTCGTGCGGCGGCGCATGGGGTCGCCCGTTCTCTTCCGACATCCCCGGGCCGGAATGGGAGGACGCCCCTTCGTCATGTACAAGTTCCGGACGATGACAGACGACCGGGACGAACGCGGCGCCCTCCTGCCGGACGAACGCCGCCTGACCCCGACCGGGATCTTCATGCGGCGGTTCAGCCTCGACGAACTCCCGCAGCTCCTGAACGTTCTCAGGGGAGACATGAGCCTCGTCGGACCGCGCCCGCTCCTCGTCGACTACGTCCCGCTCTATACGCCGGAACAGCGGCGCCGGCTCGACGTCCTCCCCGGGATCACCGGATGGGCTCAGGTGAATGGGCGCAACGCGCTCTCGTGGGAGCAGAAGTTCGCGCTCGACACATGGTACGTCGATCACCGGAGCCTCGCGCTCGACGTTCGAATCCTGTTTCTGACCGCAGCGAGCGTCATCTCCGGCCGCGGTATCTCGCAGGACGGCTGTGCCACCATGCCGCGCTTCGAGGGAACGTCGTATGCCGGACGGACGGGAGAACACCGGTGAACCTCCTCGCCATCTTCCTGCGTTTCTTTCGCATCGGAGCGTTCACGATCGGCGGCGGCGTCGTCATGATCGGCGTCATCGAGGCGGAACTGCGCAACACGGAGCTGCTTTCAGACGACGAGATCTCCGATATGATCGTCCTCGCGACGGCCGTTCCCGGTCCGATGGCGACGAACCTCGCGTGGCTCGCGGGAGCTCGCCTTCCGAGACCCGGTACGACCGCACCATGGGGGATCGCGGGGTCGCTCGTCGCCGTCATCGGAACCGCGATGGCGCCGTTTCTGACGATCCTGTCGCTCTCGGGACTTCTGATCCGGTACATGGGAACTCCCTGGATGACCGCGTTCTTCCGAGGGGCTTCGGTCGGCGTCGTCGTGACGGTCGGCTGGGCGGTTCTCAGGATCACGCGGCTTGCCGTCACGGGGTGGCCCGAACTGGCGGGATACGCGACGACCATCTTTCTGCTCCTGGGAACGAAGATCCACCCGTTCCTCGCGCTCATTGGGGGAACGGCCGTCTGCGGGGCGCTGCTCTTCGGGAGGACGGCATGGAAACGATCCTGACGCTCGTCGCGGTCTTCGCCCGGATCGGGCTCGGCGCGTTCGGCGGGGGGCTCGCGATGATTCCGTTCTTCCACCACGAACTTGTCGCCTCGCACCCGTGGCTGACGGAGACCGAATTCGGAGAGGTCGTCTCGCTCGCGCAGATGACCCCTGGCCCGATCGCGATCAACGCCGCGACGTTCGTCGGCTACAGACTCGCGGGCGTTGCGGGATCCATCGCGGCGACCGCTGCCGTCGTCGGCGCGCCGCTCCTCGTCCTCGGGACCATCCTGTGGCTCTTCTCGCGGGCCCACGGAAAGACAAAGAAAGCCGTCGACGCGATCCGGGCCGCGCTCCGCCCCGCCGTCGCCGGGCTGCTTCTCGTCGCCCTCCAGACGCTCGCCCGTCCACTGCTCTTCGGGGCCCCGGTCCTCTGGGCGCTTCTCGTCGCGTGCGTCCTGCTCTCGCGGGTCCGCGTCCTCGCGTCCTACCCGCAGCTTCTCATCCTCGCCGCGGCGGTCGCCGGGCTGCTGTTCCTCCGTCCGTACCCTCACTTCGCGGCACCTCGTCCGGCGTCGTTTCCCGACGCCCCGCGTTCCAGACGATCAGCGACCGGCCGGTCCCAAGACGGGAACGCAACGGCTCGAGTTCATCCGCCGAAAGCACGAGCGTCCGGATCTTTCTGCGGATGATCCCCTCCAGCTTGCCGACGAGGGAATCGAGGTAGGCCCGCGCCATCTCGCCGTCAAGGACGAGGTCGATGAGCCCGG
>CALFXN010000066.1 GCA_937957815.1 uncultured Synergistales bacterium | reverse complement strand
CGCGGCGAGGCGCGCGGATGTCGACTTCGCCGTGAACATTTGCCTCGCCGGATCCGGCGACGTCGCGTCCGTCGTCTCCGGTGCGCCTCAGGAATCGTGGAATCTCGCCATCCGGAAGTCAGGGGAATACCGCGACACTCCGTTCGGACAACAGACCGACGTCGTGATCGTGGCTGCGGGGGGAAGTTCCGTCGACCGTACGGCCGCTCTCGCGCTCCGCGTCATCCACCGGACGCTCGACGTCCTGCGTCCGGGAGGAACGCTCGTAATCGTCGCGGAATGCGCTGAAGGCCTCGGCGACAGGAGTTTCGAGCGGTGGCTCAAGGAGGCCGAGAATCCGGAGACCATCGTCGAGCGTTTCCGGAAACGCTACGCGCCCGGCGGCGTCGCCGCGTTGATCGCCGCTCGACTCGCGCTCGACAGGAAGCTCCTCCTCGTCTCGTCCCTCGATGTCGTCCCGTCGGCGCTCGCGTTCGCGGAAAAGGCTCCGTCGGTCGAGGCCGCGCTCGATATCGCCAGGAAGCTCCACGGGCCCGATTTCACGTGTACGGTCATTCCGGACGCGAAGTCGTGCCTTCCGGTTCCGGCGGGCGCCTGACGCCCGCTGCCGCAGGCCGGCATACAAGGAGGCTGAACGACGACGTTCGCTCGATTTCCGGCGTTCGCGCTGCTGAAGGGGATGCTTCTGGGGTTCTGCATCGCCGCACCAGTCGGTCCGGTGGGGCTCCTGTGCATCCGCCGGACGCTCGTTTCGGGAACGAAAGCGGGCATTCTTTCGGGAATCGGAGCGGCCTGCGCCGATTCCCTGTATGGATTCGTCGCGGCATTCGGCCTTTCCGCCGTTTCGGGATTCCTGATCCGCTACAGGAGCGTATTCCGATTCGCAGGAGGCATTTTCCTGTGCTGCTTCGGGATCACAATGGCCTACCGACGGCACGACGGGAAGGAAACGGACGATCGCCCCTCCTCGGAACGGCTGGTGCTCTCGACGTTCGCCCTGACGGCATCCAATCCGCTGACCGTCGTTTCGTTCATGGCGGTCTTTTCGGGGCTCGGCATTCACCCGGCTTGTCCCTTCGTTCTGGTCGCCGGGATCTTTCTCGGATCCGTCCTCTGGTGGTGTCTCCTGGCGAAGGCGACGTCGCTCTTCCGGACGCGGATGTCGCCGGAAGTCTTCAGATGGGTCGACGGCGTATCGGGCGGCCTCATCGCGGGTGCGGGAATCGCCTTTATCGTTGCATCCCTGCGCGCCATGCTGTAATATGGCAACAAAATCCTGTAAGGAGGTACGAGTTGTGAACATACGACACGGGTTCTGCGGTCTTGGGTGCGAGGAATGCCCCGCTTCCGTCGCGATGCGGACGAACGACAACGAACTCCGCGCGAGGACGGCGGCCGAATGGAACGCGCTGCACGGTTCGGACATGAAGCCGGAGGACATCAATTGCGCCGGCTGCCGGGAAGATGGGACGCATATCGGCTTCTGCGCCGTGTGCCCCGTGAGGGAGTGCGCACCGAAGCGCGGCGTCGCGGGGTGCCCCGAGTGTGCCGACTTCGACGCGTGCCGGATCAGGGCCGGATTCGAGAAGGAGACGGGGATCGACATGCGCGCCATGTTCGGGAAGACGGGCGGATGACGGACGAAGCGCGGGCGCCCCGGCGCCCCGATCCGCGGCGGCTCGAGCGGATCCTCGACTTTCTCTTTCTCGCCGACCGGATGAAGACGACCTACCGGGCGGGGTATCTCGCCGACGGCAGCCGCCGCGAGAGCGACGCAGAGCACATGTGGCACCTCGGACTCCACGCGATCCTGCTGCGGGGGGAAATCGGCTTCGATACGGACATGAGCCGTGTGCTCTGCCTCGTGCTCACGCACGACCTCGTCGAACTCTACGCCGGAGACACGTACGCCTACGACGCGAAGGCCGTCGAGGGCCAGGACGAGCGGGAAATGGAGGCGGCGAAACGCCTCTTCGCGACGCTCCCGGACGACCTCGGGAAACGCCTCTTCGACTACTGGCGGGAGTTCGAGGAGGGCGCCACCCCGGACGCGAGGTTCGCGAAAGCGCTCGACCGGCTGCAGGGCTTCTCGCAGAACGTGAACTCCGGAGGCCGGGCCTGGAGGGAAAACCGCGTCACGAAGGAACGTACGTCGCTCAGGACGACGCTCCCGTCGCAGACGGATCCGGCGCTCGCGGAACTCGTCAGGATCCTGTACGGGCGGACCGACATCCCCGGATTCTGGCCGGACGCCTGATCAGGGATATCGGGGACGTTCTCTGAGTTCCCGGTAGTATTCCGACACGTCTTCCCGCGACATCGCCTCGTTGTTCGCGCGCCAGCGCGCTTCGAGGGCAGGCGGAAGCCCCGTGTGACCGCACGGAAACTCGTCGCACTGGAAGCAGAAATCGATACCCTTTTCGCGGACGCACCGCGGCACGTCGCACGAGGAGAACAGGCAGCTTCCGTGACGACACCCTTTGCAGGGCGCGTCCGCGAGATGGTCGAGAAACCTCCGGAAGGCCGGATAGTCCTCATATGCCGGATCCGTCGCGGCGAAGCGCGCGGCGTAGGCTCCGAAATTCGGTCCGAGTACGGAGCCGATCCGCACGCACGCTTCCCTGAGGGGACCGTCGCGAAACGCGACACATGCGCCGCAGTCGAGTCCGCACGGCGCGACGACACGCAGGATTTTGTCATACTCCACGAACTTTCATCCCTTTCGTTCCGAAGATCGTTCCTCCTGAATCCATCCGACGATGCCGCGAAGACTGTTCGCGATGAAGAAGTCCTCGCGATCGCGGATGTCAGGTTCGAGAAGGCGATACGCCCCCAGATTTGGATCGGCATCCAGCAGGGAGGGCAAAAGTCTCCCGATCGGATCGTCCGCCGCGGTCGGGTCATCCGAAAGCAGTTCCGCGCATACGTCCCGCCAGAGGAGCATCT
>CALFXN010000065.1 GCA_937957815.1 uncultured Synergistales bacterium | reverse complement strand
ACCACCGAGATCTACACTCTTTCCCTACACGACGCTCTTCCGATCTTTTCGCGAATGAAATGTCGAAGCAAGGCCATTCTATCTGATCCGCATCGAGTTGAGGATCACCGAGATCGAACTCATCGCCATCGCGGATTCCGCGATCAGCGGATTGAGCAGTCCGAGCGCCGCGAGCGGAACGGCCACGACGTTGTAGGCGAACGCCCAGAAGAGGTTCTGCCGGATGACGGAGAACGTCTTCCTCGATATTTCGATGCCGTCCGCAACGCGCGAAAGCCCTCCTCGGACGATCACGATATCCGCGCTCTCGATCGCGAGATCGGTCCCCGATCCCACGGCCACGCCGATATCGGCGCCCTTGAGCGCGGCCGCGTCGTTGAGGCCGTCTCCGACCATGAGAACCTTCCGTCCCTCCGTCTGGAGCCTGCGCACGAGCGACAGCTTGTCCGCAGGGCGGACGCGGGCGTGGAACTCGTCGATTCCCACGCGTTTCGCGACGGCCTCCGCGGTCCGCTCCTCGTCGCCGGTCGCCATCACGACGCGGATTCCGGCGTCGCGCAGGCGCGCGACCGCTGGACGCGAGTCCTCGCGGATCCGGTCTTCGACCGAAATCCATCCGACGGCGACGTCGTCGCGCCGGACCTCTACGACCGTTCTTCCGAGTTCGAGTTCGGTTGCGTGCCGCGTCGCATCCGAGGGGCGACCGACGAAATACCGTACGCCGTCGACGGTTCCTCCGACGCCCTCCCCGGCGATCTCCTCGACGTCGGCGACGACTCTCCCGCCGTGCGTCGCCGCGGCGATGGCTCGCGCGAGGGGGTGATTCGATCGCGCCTCGAGCGCCGCGGCCGCTTCGAGATCCTCCCGTGAGATCTCCGTCGCGGCGATCGACGGAGTTCCCTCCGTAACCGTTCCGGTCTTGTCGACGACGACGATGCCGACATCCCGCGCCGTCTGGATCGCTTCCGCGTTGCGGATGATCAGGCCGAGCCTCGACGCCGCTCCGGTCCCCGTGATGAGAGCCATCGGCGTCGCGAGGCCGAGCGCGCACGGACACGCGATCACGATCGTCGAGACGAATACGAACGCGGCGAGCGACGCGGGGTCGCGGACGGCGGTCGTCCACGGAATGAAGGCGGAAACCCAATCGAGCAGCGGCGTGAACCAGCCGGGTTCGAAATACCACGCGGCCGCCGCCGAAACGGCGATGATCGCGATCGCAGGCACGAAAACATTCGTCACGCGGTCGGCGAAGGCCTGGATCGGCACCTTCGCTCCCTGCGCTTCGCGCACGAGCGACAGCATCTGCGAGAGAAAGCTGTCCTCCCCCGTCGCGGTCACGAGAAACCGGATCTCGCCCGAAAGGTTCAGCGCCCCTCCGGTCACGGCATCGTCTGGTCCCCGGGTCACAGGGATCGGCTCGCCCGTGATCATCGATTCGTCGATCGACGTCCGTCCCTTCAGAATCGTCCCGTCCGCGGGAATTCGCTCCCCCGGACGGACGATCGCCGTGGCGCCGGACGCGACCGCATCGATCGGGATCA
>CALFXN010000064.1 GCA_937957815.1 uncultured Synergistales bacterium | reverse complement strand
CCCTCATCCCCGAAGAGCTCGCGTCGGAAAAGCGGATCCTGATGTCCCTCCTCGTGGACATCATCACCGGATCCATTATCAAGCGTCTGGCTTCCGGACGGAATTACGGCGTGGCCGTCATCGCCGAGGGCCTGATCGAAAAAATCAAGTCCGAAGACCTCGAAGAAGCGGACTGCGTCCTGTACGACGACCACGGACACATCCGCTACGCGGAGATCAACTTTTCCGAAGTGCTCAAGCGCGAGACGCTCGCGAACCTGTCGTCGCTCGGAATCGACATGACGATCAACCACAAGGACGTGGGGTACGAAATCCGGTGCGCACCGCCCAACGCCTTCGACATCGAATACACGCGGAACCTCGGCTTCGCGGCGATGGAATTCCTGCGCAACGGCGGGACCAACGCCATGATCACGATCCAGAACGACCGGATCGTCCCCGTTCCCTTCCGCGACATCATCGATCCGCTTACGGGAAAGACGCGGATCCGGATGGTCAACACGGAGTCCATCCAATACCGGATCGCGCGGGAGTACATGATCCGGCTGGAAAAACGGGACTTCGAACCGGGAATCGAATTCGAGAAACTCGCCGTCGCGGCGAAACTGTCCCCCGAAGAATTCCGCAGGCGGTTCGAATACGTGACGTGGTACTGATGCTCGGGCGCCAGCTCCGCAAAGGCGTCGTTGTTGGCCAGGGTGCTGCTTAAAACGAATCCGGAAAAGAAATCTGAATTGTGACGGTCTCCCCTGGGGCGCTGCGGTTCGCGTAGTCCATGCTCACCATGACCACCGGATAGAGAAAGCGGCTCTTGATCGCATTCCGTCCACCTTGTTTTTTCCGTTCCGCGAAAGACGCACCAGATTCCACCGATTCATTTTCCGGATCCTGGGGCGCTGCGACGATGCGGAACCTCTCCTCAGGCGCGCGGTTGCCATCCGCGAGAAGACCTGCGGACACCACAGGACGATCCTCGCGGACAGCCTCCGCGACCTCGCAGGGCTCTACCACACGAAGGAGCGGCACGATTCATCGTATTCATTGACCATAGATATCAATAGTGATACCATTTCATCATGGACGAGAACGCAAAAGTTCTTGAGATGATTCGAAACGGATGCGTCGATATCCGATACGAAGACCTGAGAAGTCTTTGCGAGTCCTATTTCGGCTTTCCCCGCCAAAGCGGAAGCAGTCATGCGGTCTTCAGGATGCCGTGGTCGGGAGACCCCCGCATCGATATTCAGCGGGACAAGAACGGCAAAGCCAAGAAATATCAGATCCGGCAGGTTCTGAAAGCCATAGATCGCCTTCACGAGGAAGGAGAAAGGAGTCCGTCATGAGCAGAAATACATCTCACTACATTTACCGCGTGGAATGGTCCCCCGAAGATCAGGAATACGTCGGACTCTGTTCCGAGTTTCCGAGCCTCTCGTGGCTCGCCGAAGGCGACGACGAGGCGTTTTCCGGAATCCGTTCCCTTGTCGCCGATGTTGTCGCCGAGATGGAACGCAACGGGGAAACAGTCCCGGAGCCCCTCGTCGATCGTACCTACTCAGGCAATATCCTTTTCAGGACGACGGCGGAAATGCACCGGAAAATCGCCATCAAGGCTGCGGAGTCGAAAGTCAGTTTGAACCGCTATTTGAACAGCAAGCTCACGTCCATCCTCGGCTGAAAGAAGTCCATGAAAAAAACCGCCCCGAAAGGAGCGGCTTGAAGCCAGGCTTTTTTGAAGGGCGGTTTCACTCCGTCTCGATATCGAACTCTATGCCGAAGACGCTCTTCAGTTCCTTATACTCGGACAGAATTTCGTGCAGCCGAAAATTGATGCCGTCGGCCGCGTCGCCGAGACGACGCCTGCAGCACGGACACGCAAGCGGAGCGGGCGGCGTTTTGCCCGCCACGATCGTCATCGAAGATCCGCATTGACGGCACCGAAGCGTTATCGACTTGATCTCGGAGAGATCGACTCTGTGCATCGCAACCGGCGTCATGAGGGGATGTCCTCCAAAACTGGATTTTAGCACCAGCGACAGCAAGCAACAAAAAGACCGCCCCAAAGGGAGCGGCCGTTCCTTTTATGGTTTCATTTCCTTTCTGTCACATTGCTATTGGTTTCAAGCTCTGGCAACTTCTACAGGTTCGACACTCTTGATCTGGTGTGCCGAAACCACGTATGTACCTCCGCGAGGATTCTTGGCATCTCCTTTGACCATCAGGACGCTGTAAGCCGGTCTGCTTTTATTGTCGAAGGTAAGGCCGAGAGGTTCGACGATGTATTCCTCGCCGGTTTTCAGCCGCAGTCGGACATTGCCCGTCATTCTTTCCAACACGTCGAGAACGTATTCTTTCGCCATTACCTCTCACCTTTTTTCGGGTAATCCGGAAACACGTGCGCTTGACCTCCCCCGGAAACTCCGGACACAGATTTACGCCCCGATTCTTCCGTTTTCGTGGCTTTCCGGTGGCGTGTACCCCAGTACCGAATGAAGCCGCTCTCTGTTGTAGAACATTTCTATATACCTGAAGATCTCCGTCCTCGCTTCGCCACGCGTCCGGTATTCTCTTCCGTCGACGCCGTTCTCTTTCAACGCCTGCAGTATTCCCGGACTTCCGTATCGCATCGCGGCTCAGAGAACCTGAGGTTCTTTCGAGAAGATGGCCGAGGCCTTTTTCAGGATGTCATGTTTCCGCTTCGTCGTCTCGAGTTTCTGCCGACAAAGTCCACACGGGTCTGGTGGAGGGCGCGAAGCTCTTCTTCCGGCGCCAGCGCCTTGCCTCCGGGGGACGCGAGGGCTGCCGCGTAATGACCCCCAGAAATATACGATTAATGCCTGAACCTTGTCAAAGAAAACCGGTGGCTTGTTTATCCCAGGGTCTGGTGCGGTCGCTCGCTGTTGTAGCAACGAATCCAGGATCCGATGACACTCTAGGTCTGGGCCAGGGATTCAAACCCATGCTGCCAGACGCACTTTTCCTTCAGACTCTTGATGAACCTTTCCACGATCCCGTTCTGTTGCGGTGTGTAGGGAGTGATGAACTCCTGGACCAGCCCGTAGCTTCTAACGGCGTTCGTGTAGCGCTTGCCGGTGAAGACTAGACCATTGTCGCTTCTCAGGATGATTTGCTTCGTCGTTCTCCCCAGATGCCTGAATCGGCTGATCAGAGCCTCTTCCAGGGCCGCTTCCGCCGTGTTGGTATGACCTCGGGAGGAGAGGCGT
>CALFXN010000063.1 GCA_937957815.1 uncultured Synergistales bacterium | reverse complement strand
CTTATACGGAGTTCGGGGCGTCCGGCGCTGGCGCGACCTCTACTTCGGGTCGCTCGCACCGTTCATGCGCGCGATCGTCGATACCGTCTCCGGAGGTGCCTGGAAAGCGGTCCTCGTCGCCGAATACCTCTGCGGAGGCGAGGGGCTCGGAGTCCGGATCGCGTGGGCGAGGCAGATGGCCGATGTCGAGGGGGTCTACGCGCTGTCGCTTCTTGCAGTGATCCTCGGGCTTCTCGGAGAATGGGGAATCAGGATGTCGCTTCGGAGGGTGAGACGGCGATGGATGCCATCCTGACCGCACGGGATCTCGGAGCCTCCTTTGACGGGGAGTGGGTATTCCGCTCATGGAACATTTCGATCGCGTGCGGCGAACGTGTCGCGCTTCTCGGACCGTCCGGGTGCGGCAAGACGACATTTCTCCGGATCGCTGCCGGATTCGTCCGACCCGCCGAAGGGGATGTCAGAGTCGCCGCGTCCCGGCTCGGGTATGTCTTTCAGGAGCCGAGGCTCATCCCCTGGCTGTCGGTGCGACGGAACCTCGCGTTCGCGTCAGATCGGGATCCGATGCGGCTTCTCGAAAGACTCGACCTCGCCGGGGTCGCGGACCTGCGCCCCCACGAGCTCAGCGGCGGCATGAGACAGCGCGTCAATCTCGCGCGGGCGCTGCTCGTCAAGCCGGATCTCCTGCTGCTCGACGAGGCGTTTTCGTCGCTCGACGTCGCGCTCAAGCTCCGTCTGTTCGCGGACCTCGAAACCGTATGGCGACAGCGCCGTTTCGCGTCGATCGTCGTGACGCACGACCCGAGGGACGCTGTCCTGACGTCGGACCGGATTCTGCTTCTCGGGGGCTCGCCTTCACGGATCGTCCGGACGATCGATGTCGGGCTTCCTCCCGAACGCGGATATTCCGATCCGGCCGTCGTGGCGCTCGAAGCGTCGATCCTGCGCGAGCTGACGTCTTCCTGATCGCGTCCTTCCCGGCGAGAGCGGAAGCGAAAAAGGGGCCGTTCCGAAAGCGGAACAGCCCCGGCAGTACCTGGAAGGCGGAAAAAACTAGATCTTGTGGCGCTTGAAATAGTGCGTGTGGAGCAGATGATGCGACTTCTCGCCGAGCGGCTTTCCGAGATACTCCTCGTACAGCTTGATGATGTCGGGGTTCTCGTGCGACTTCCTGCGGACCTTGGCCTCGTCCTCGCGGTAGATTGCGCCCTGGCGTTTTCTGATAATTTCCATGTTGCCGTGGTGGTAGGGCTGACCGCCGCCGCCGATGCAGCCGCCGGGGCAGGCCATGATCTCGATCGCGTGGAACGGTTCGACCGTCCCGGCGCGGATGGCGTCGAGCAGCTTCCGCGCGTTGCCGAGTTCGTGGGCGATGCCGATGTGAAGCTCCAGATCGCCGACCTTGAGCTTCGCCTCACGGCATCCCTCGAGACCCCGAAGAGCCGTGAAGTTCACGTCTTCGAGCGGCTTGCCCGTGAGCCATTCGACGGCGCTCCGGGTTGCGGCTTCGATGACGCCGCCCGTCGTTCCGAAGATGACCGCCGCGCCCGTGGATTCGCCGAGGGGCGAGTCGAAATCGGAATCGGGGAGCGAGACGAAGTCGATGTTCGCCCGCTTGATCAGGTGAGCGAGTTCCCGCGTCGAAATGGAAATGTCGACGTCGGGGTTCCCGTCGACGGAGAACTCCGGACGGGCGCACTCGTACTTCTTGGCGAGGCAGGGCATGACGGACACGACGACGAGCTTCTCGCGCGGAATGCCGAGCTTCCCGGCGAGGTAGTTCTTCGCGATCGCGCCGAACATCTGCTGCGGCGACTTCGCCGTCGATGGAACGTCAAGAAGATCGGGGTACTGGTGTTCGAAGAACTTAACCCAGGCCGGGCAGCAGGATGTGAGGATCGGCAGCCGGACGCTCGTGTCGCCGGACAGGAATCGCTTGATCCGGTCGAGGAGTTCCGCCCCCTCTTCCATGATCGTGAGGTCGGCGGCGAAGTCCGTGTCGAAGACGTATTTGAAGCCCATCTGCCGGAGCGCCGACGCCATCTTTCCGGTCACAAGCGTTCCCGGTTCCATGCCGAAACACTCGCCGAGCGCGGCGCGTACGGCCGGAGCCGTCTGGACGACGACGACCTTGTCGGGATCCGCGATGGCTTCGATGACCTGCCAGGAGTAGTCGCGTTCGACGAGCGCGCCCGTCGGGCAGACGGCGACGCACTGGCCGCAGAACGTGCAGACGGACTCCTCGAGCGGCATGTCGAACGCGGGCGCTACGACGGCGTTGAAGCCGCGGTTGACGCCGGACAGCGCTCCGACCGTCTGGACTTCGTTGCACATCGTTTCGCAGCGGCGGCACATGACGCACTTGTCCATGTCGCGTGCGATCGCGGGGGATATGTCCTTCTTATATGTGGACTGCGAGCCGCCCTCGTAGCGATTCTCGCGGAGGCAGAAGCGTTCCGCGAGCTCCTGGAGATCGCACTGGCCGCTCTTCGCGCAGGTCAGGCAGTCTTTCGGGTGATCGGAGAGCAGCAGTTCGAGAACCGTTTTGCGCGCGTTGAGAACGCGCATGGTGTTCGTGTGGACTTCCATGCCTTCGGTGACCGGCGTCGCGCATGCCGGGGCGAGGTTCCGCCGGCCCTTGACCTCGACGACGCAGATGCGGCAGGAGGCCGCCTTGTTGACGACTCCGAGGTCGTGGAGATCGAGGTGGCACAGCGTGGGGATCTCGATGCCCAGCTGCTTCGCGGCATCGAGAATCGTGGCCCCCTTCGGGACCTTGACATACTTTCCGTCGATGTTCAGATTAATCATCGCTTCGTCCTCCTCAGGCTACCGCTTCGAGATCGCACCGAACTTGCAGGTGGCGAAGCAGGCCCCGCACTTGACGCACTTCTCCTGGCTGATGACGTGGGGTTCCTTGACCTTTCCCGCGATGGCGCCTGCGGGGCAGACCTTGGCGCACATCGTGCATCCCTTGCATTTCGCAGGGTCGATCACGTACTGCATAAGCGACTTGCACTTTCCGGCCGGACACCGCTTGTCGCGGACGTGGGCCAGATATTCGTCGTAGAAGTTGTCGAGCGTCGACAGGACCGGGTTCGGCGCCGTCTGTCCCAGACCGCAGAGCGACGTGTCCTTGATGATGGTCGCGAGTTCCCGGAGACGGCTGAGGTCCTTTTCGGTCGCCTTGCCGGCGCTGATCTTTTCGAGCATTTCGAGCATGCGTTTGTTGCCCACGCGGCATGGGGTGCACTTGCCGCACGACTCCTCGACCGTGAAGCCCAGGTAGAACTTCGCGACGTTGACCATGCAGTCGTCTTCGTCGAGGACGATCATGCCACCCGAGCCCATCATCGAGCCCGCCGCGATCAGGTTGTCGAAGTCGATGGGCGTATCGAGGAATTTCTCCGTGAGACATCCGCCCGACGGACCGCCCGTCTGCGCGGCCTTGAACTTCTTGCCGTTCCGGATGCCACCGCCGATATCGAAGATGACTTCCCGAAGCGTCGTGCCCATCGGCACCTCGACGAGGCCGACATTGTTGACCTTGCCGGCGAGCGCGAAGACCTTGGTACCCTTGGACTTTGCCGTGCCGATCGACGCGAACCAATCGGCGCCCTTGAGGAGGATCACCGGAATATTCGCGAAGGTCTCGACGTTGTTGACATTCGATGGTTTGCCCCAGAAACCGGACTCGGCCGGGAAGGGAGGCTTGCTCGTCGGTTCGCCGCGCTCGCTCTGGAGCGAGCGGATCAGAGCCGTTTCCTCGCCGCAGACGAAGGCGCCGGCGCCGTAGTACATGTCGATGTCGAACGAGAAGTCGCTGCCGAGGATGTTGTTTCCGAGCAGGCCGGTCTCGCGGGCCGCGACGATGGCCTTCTGAAGGCGTTCGACCGCGAGCGGATATTCCGCGCGGATGTAGACGACGCCCTTGCTCGCGCCGATTGCGTAGCCGCAGATCGCCATGGCTTCGATGATCGAATGGGGGTCGCCCTCGAGAACGGACCGGTCCATGAAGGCGCCTGGGTCGCCTTCGTCGGCGTTGCAGATGACGTACTTCTGGTCGGCCTTGTAGGACGCGGCGATTTCCCACTTGAGTCCCGTCGGGAATCCGCCGCCCCCGCGCCCTCTGAGTCCGGACTTCTTGACCTCGTCCACGACCTGTTTCGGGGACATCTCGAAGATCGCCTTGCCGAGGGCCATGTAGCCGTCGCGTGCGATGTATTCGCCGATGTTTTCGGGATCGATGAAACCGCAGTTGCGAAGGGCGATCCGGAGTTGTTTCTTGTAGAAGTCCATGTGCTTCGAATCGGAGATGTGTTCAGTCGTCTTGGGATCGACGTAGAGAAGGCGGCTGACCTTGCGTCCCTTGACGATGTGCTCCGCGACGATCTCCTTCGCGTCTTCGGGCGTCACCTGGACGTAGAAGGTGTTGTCCGGGGAAATCTTGACGATCGGGCCCTTCTCGCAGAAGCCGAAGCACCCCGCGATGACGACCTTGACTTCGTCGGCGAGACCCTGGGCCTTGATTTCGGCCCTGAGAGCGTCCACGATCTCCATGCTTCTGGAGGACGTGCACCCGGTTCCGCCGCATACGAGAACGTGCATCTTTATATTGGTCATATCCTGTTCTCCTTATCCGGGGGATGCCCTAGTCGTGAATGCTCTTGCTCGCCAGCGGAATGATCCCGTCCACCAGCTCGCCCTTCGCGATGTAGGAATCGAAGATCTCCGTGATGCGCTGTCCCTTCACGTCGCCGAAGGTCACGGGCTCTTCGCCGGGACGCACGATCGTCACGGTCGGCTCGGAATGGCAGTATCCCATGCAACCGGACTGAGTGAAGACGATATTCTTCATGCCACGCTTCGACGCTTCCTCCATCATTGCAGCCATCGTCTCCCTGGCGCCGGCGGCGATGCCGCAGGTGGCCATGCTGACCTTGACCTCGATGAGCTTGTCGATGTTCTGTCCCTTCTCGCGCAGCTCCGTCGCGTTCTGCATGGCTGCCTTGAGCTTGCGGAGGTCGTCCAGGGACTTTACCTTATCCATGACAGCACACTCCTTCACATGTCTTTTCCTGTCCGGAGGCCTGCGCCTTTTTTCGGTATTCCCCGATGATCCCGGCCACATCGGCCGGCTTCATGCGTCCATACACATGTCCCGCTACGATCATGACGGGTGCGAGCCCGCACGCGCCGACGCAACGGAGCGTATCCAGCGAGAATACCCCGTCGGGCGTCACCTGGCCGACGGTGATCCCGAGCAGCTTTTCGAGTTCGGCGACGATGTCGTCCGCTCCACGGACGTAACATGCGGTTCCGAGACACACGGAGATAGGGAATTTCCCCTTGGGAAGCATCGTGAAGAACGAGTAGAACTTCACGACACCGTACACCTTCGCGACGGGAAGCCCGAGCGCCGCGGCGATGAATTCCTGGACTTCGCGGGGAAGGTACCCGAAGATCCCCTGCGCTTTGTGAAGCACGCCGATGAGTCTTCCCTTCTTTTCCGGGAGTCCGTCGATGTACGTCTGGAGTTCCTTGTACCGTTCGACGTTTCCGTCACAACAGCCTGACATACCTGCGCCTCCTTGCCATGGATGTGGTATGGTACTTTGCTAATGCCCACGCTTTCACAAACTGGGACAAAAAAATAACCCTCCTCGATTCCGGCCGGTTATCCGGAAGAATCTTCGGGAGGTGTGATTTTCGGCGCACGAACACAAACAGTATACCACCGAATACCACGCTGCCGCCGCAAGAGGCTGCCGAATATACGCACTCCATACTCGGCTGCTATTGCGGAATCAATTTTATAAAACTGTCTGATTTTGTCAAGGAATAGTTGAAATTACCCTTGAGATGAGGGGGGCCTCCGGACGAAGCAGCGTTCGTACCCGAGGATGATGAGGGTCGTGATGACGGTGAGGAGGACGGCGAGCGCGTCGGCCTTCGCGATTTCGGTCGAGAGTTCGGAAACGTGCGTGTAGATCACGAGAGGAAGGATCTTCACGCCGATGCCGGTCAGGGAGAACGCCGTGCCGAATGCCCCCATGCTAACGGCGAACAGCAGGGACGACCCCGCGAGAACGGCCGGACCGATCATCGGAAGCAGTACCTGCGCGAGGATCCGGACCGGACCTGCTCCGAGGCTCCGGGCGGCCTCGAGGAGGCTCCAGTCGGCGGTGCTCCATGCGGCGGTCATCGTGAGGATCATCCGCGGGATCAGAAAGTAGCAATAGGCCGCGACGAGTCCCCTCCACGTGAACAGGAACGCGGAAAACTCGAGAGGATTGACGTCGAAGAACTTTTTGAGCAGAAGCGTCACGAAGCCGCTCGTTCCGAGAAGCACGATAAAGGCGAAGCCGACGACGAGGCCGCTGAACGTCAGCGGGATCGAGGCGAGCGTCATGATCGCGTTCCGCATTCCCGGGCCGCTCCGGTGCATCCCGTACGAAAGCGGCAGACCGATGAGGACACCGAGAAGCGTCGTGCTGACGGACAGGGCGAGGCTCGTCGTAAGCGATTCACGGTAGAGCTTCGAGACGAACATCGCCGTGTAGTTCGACAGGGAGAACCTTCCTTCGGAGAAGAGGCTCTCCCTGACGACAAGCGTAAGGGGCCAGAAGAGAAAGAGCGTCAGCACCCCCGCGAGCGGGAGAAGCAGGATCCAGGTCCGGCCCCGCGAGAGCATCTAATTCTCCCCGAGAACCTTGCTGCCCCACATCCGGGCGGCGTCCTTCTGGACGGTCTGCGCCTTGACCCAGTCGACATCTTTTGCGCGGGCGTAGTCCGCGTCGGGGAGGAACTTGTCCGCCACGTCGGGCGGGAGTTTGAAGCCCGGCAGGATCGGGCGCACGAATCCCTTCGCGAACAATCCCTGCCCCTCCTCAGAGAGGATGTAGTTCAGCCAGAGCTTGCCCGAGTTCGGGTTCGGTCCGCCCTTGACGAGCGAGAGCGCGTAGGGGGACGTGATCGTTCCCTCGGCCGGAATCACGATGTCGATCGCGTCACCGAGCCCCGCGATGTACTTCGCGCGGTACGCGTTCATGTCGTAGGTGATCCAGATGGGAATCTCGCCCTTGAGGAACTTGTCGAACTCGGTGGTCTTCTCGATCATCCGGACGTTGCCCGATTTCTGGAGAGCGGCGAGGTAATCGATTCCCGCCTCGAGCCTGTCGAGGTCGCCGCCGTGCGCGTACGTCGTCGCGATCACGATCGCGTACCCGATGCCGGTGGTTCGGGGATCGAGGTAGACGACCGACTTCGCGTACTTCGGATCGAGAAGGTCTTTCCAGCTCTTCGGCGTTTCTTTCACGAGATTTTTGTTGATGACGAAAACGACCGTGGCCTTGTGGACACAGAACCAGTTTCCCTCAGCATCCTTGAGGACATCGGGAATCTTGTCGAAGTTCGTCGGCCTGAAGGGTTCGGTGACGCCCTTCTCCTTCGCAGCCGGTCCGAAGGGCATGAAATAGTACGCAGTGTCCGCCTGCGGGTTGTTCCGTTCTTTGTCGAGACGGACGACTGTCGCGCCGCTGCCGAGGTCGTTGAACGCGACCTGAATGCCGTACCGCGCCTGATACCCGTCGAAGAGCGCCTGCCAGTTCGCCCAGGTGGGGCCCGTATCGTAGCTGTTGATGCCCTTTTCCTTCAGCGCCGATTCGAAAACCGCCTTCTCGCCCGGATAGAGTTCCTTTCCGAGGTCCTTCGCCGTCGCGGTCGTTGCGGAAAATCCCGCGAACAGCGTCACGAACGCCGCGCACACCGCCAATTTCCGGAACATGGATGTACCCCTCCCCTGAATGCCTGATATCGAAATCGGGAATCCCCGATTCCCGGTGTTTCCGTTGATGGACTGCCGTTACCCGAACAGGACGCGGACGTCGGATGCGGAGAAACGGAGTTCCGCTTCGGTCCCCGCTTCGAACGACGTCCCCTCCGCGTTGAGAACGTCCGCGAGGACCCGTTCCCCCCCGACATTCACTGCGACGCGGATCAGAGGGCCGAGGAAGATGCGTCCCTCGATCGTCCCGCGGACGAGGCGGCATCGATCGTCTCCGGGCGCTTCCCGGGCCGGGCCCGCGACGACTGCGACGCGTTCCGGCCGGATGACGAGCTTGCAGACGCCGTTCT
>CALFXN010000062.1 GCA_937957815.1 uncultured Synergistales bacterium | reverse complement strand
CGAGCTAAGGCCACGTGACTGGAGTTCAGACGTGTGCTCTTCCGATCTGTCGAAGCTGCTCAGCGTGACCGCTTCAGGAGTGTCGTCGACGATCAGGTCGACGCCGGTCACCGCCTCGAAGGATCTGATATTCCGTCCCTCGCGGCCGATGATCCGGCCCTTCATCTCGTCGGACGGCAACGGAACGACGCTGACGGCGACTTCGGACGTGTATTCGACGGCGCACCGCTGGACCGCGGTCACGATAACCTCCTTGGCCTTCCGGTCAGCCTCTCTCTTCGCTTTTTCCTCGAGTTCCTTGAGGCGGAGGCCGATCAGGTGCTGCGCTTCCTCTTCGACCTGCCGCAGGAGAATATCGCGCGCCTCCTCGCTCGTCAGCGACGCGATCTCCTCGAGGCGCTGGAGCTGCTGCGCCTTGAGCGATTCGGCTTCCGTCAGCTTCGCGTCGAGTTCCTCGTGACGCGCCTTCAGTTCGTCCTCTCTGTGGGAGACGCGTTCGGTCTTCTTGTCCAGATTCTCTTCCTTCTGCTCGAGTCGCCGTTCCGCGCGCTGCAACTCCGCGCGGCGTTCCTTGCCTTCCCGTTCGATCTCCTGGCGGAGACGGAAAATTTCCTCCTTCGCCTCCGTCAGTTTTTCTCTTTTCAGACGATCCGATTCCTGCGCCGCTTCCAGAAGTATCGCTTTCGCCTGGGTCCTCGCACCTTCGAGATGTTTCGCCCCCAAGGTTTTTGAAAGCAGGAATCCCGCGCCGACCCCGGCCGCGATCCCTGCGATAATTCCGACAATGGCAAAAGTAAGGTTCATTCGGGGTACTCCTCCTCAATGTATTTTCAAGGTGCGCCGGCAAACGGAACCTCCGGACTGCACGCTTTTCGTATAACGATTCATTTTACCGGTCGTTCTTTTCCGGAACAAGCCCTTTCGGCCGCTTCCCCGGCCATCGAAAGGGAAAATCCCCTTCTCAGAAGCCGCGGAACGATCGTCTCCTTTCCGAGACCTCTCTCCGCAAGGTCCCGGCAGAGACGGTACGCGGCGTCTTCCTCGGCCGGATCCCTTTCGTCGAGCGCCCTCCGGATCGCACCGCCCGGGACTCCTCGCCGCTTCAGATCATCGATGATTCTCCTGTTTCCCCATTCGGGATGCCCCTCGACAAAAAGCCGCGAATACATATCGTCGTCCGTCATCCCCGACTCG
>CALFXN010000061.1 GCA_937957815.1 uncultured Synergistales bacterium | reverse complement strand
CGTTCAGGACGGAAACGCCCGACACCTTTGCCGCGACGCGGAAGGAAAGGGGATCGTCCCCGCCGGCCGCCGGAGCATCGGGTTCGGCGTCGGCGGCCTCGGCGGGGCGTATCGCCAGGCTCGCCCCGCTCGCTGCACTCGCTAAAATCCGTCCGAACACCCCCGCGTCCCGAATTCCGGAGGGCCGGTTCGCGCCGCCCGTTCGCACGGGGCGCAGCCGCTTCCCCTCGAAGCGCATTTCGAGCGGGGGCAGGCGCGTTGGCGAGGGCTCGTACTTCTCGTAGAGCTGCCGCGCGATGAGGCCGAAGTCCTGGAAGACGGCCGCACGCTCGATGTCGCGCGCCGCGAGAATCTGCGCCGTGATGCGCACATGCCAGTGCTGGATCATGCCGCCGAGGACGTCCGACGCGTAGCGGCGGATGAGCCCCTCCCGGATGACGTCGGTCCCCTCTTCTTCCATATAGGAGCGGTATCCGCGCGCGGCGACCTCCGAGAGCACGACGTCCGCCTCGCGCACCGCGTTGTTGCGGATGAAGGGTTCGAGCGCCCGCAGCGCGTCTTCGACCTCTTTTTCGCCGAGACGGAGCGGGAAGAACTGTTTGCCCGGCTCCTGCACCCACGTGGGGCCGAACTGCTCCGCCTGCCGCATCAGGATCCGCACGAACGCGTCGTGGGCCGTCACGAACGAAGCCGCGTCCGCGCGCGGCGGCGAGGCGCGCGGAACCTCGTCGGGGTCGGCGCCCGTCCAGCGGCGGATCGCGTCCGTATAGACCGCGTCCCGGTCGATGTCGATCACGACGTCGCGTTCGCCCGGCGGAGTCGTGCGAAGGACGTGATTTTCCGGCAGAACGCATGTCCCCGAGTCTCGGATGCGGCCCCGGGCCGTCCCCGCCGCGCCTGCGTCCGTCCGCCCGGCCTCGCCCGTATAGAGCGCGTCGATCGTCGCGACGTTGGCCTGGTTCACGGCCCATCCGACCGTGACCACGACCGTTCCGCGCATGACGTCGAACGCGATCTTTGCGGACGCGGCCCACGGGACGACGCGCGAGAGCGTCATGAAGACCAGGTTTTTTCCGAGTTCTTTGACGGCCTTTTCGTCGCGCACCCCGACGGCCTGGATCAGCGGGCCGATGCCCCAGTGGATCCGCGACGCCAGGTTGATGCCGATGAACGTCCCGTAGTCCCGCCACGACGCGCCGCCCTGGTACATCTCGACGAGCGTCAGTGCGTCGGCCAGCGTGTCCCACTGGAACGCCTCGTCGAGCACGCGCCGCGCGACGTACCCCTTCATTCCAATGTCCTCGACGGTCGCGCGGAAGTTCTTCCACTCCTCCGCATGGCTCGGGAAGGCGGCGCGAAGGTGTTCCATGAACGCATTTCTGACCTCGGCCGCCTCGGGCGAAAGCCAGCTCCGTCCCGGGCGGGACTCCGCCTCGAGCACCGTCCGCGGGCCGTCGCGCGCGGCTTTTCGCAGCAGCGCAGCGCCCGGCATTTCGGCCGGCGCCAGCGGGCAGACGCGCTTGAGCTTCCCGCGGATGTCCGACATCGCCGCATCGCATTCGGCGTGAACCTTCGGATCGCTTGTCTGCTGCCTGCGGACCCAGACCTCCGCGTACTCTCCGGCCAGCGTCAGGATCGGACGCAGCTCCGGGTTCGCGCCGGAGATCACGCGCGCGAGCATGCGTCCTCCGGGGCCGTCGGGAAGCGTCCTGCCGCCGGAGACATCCGTCGCGCGAAGCATCGACATCGCGACGAGAAGGTTCTCCATGCTCGCGCGCCCCGTCGCGGCGCGGAACGTTTCATCCTTCGTCCGCGCGAAGCGGAAACGCTCGACGGCCGACATCCGGTCCCAGGCGTCGCCCGCGAGCGCGCGCATCGCCTTCGAGTCGAACGCGGGCGGGTTCAGCATGTCCTGCGCCATCTTCGACAGGGTCACGCCCGTCGCATTCCGGAGGAACGCGAGCGCGATCTTGTCGGCCTTGGCCGCCTGCGCGGCGTCGAGGCCGCCGGGAAGCTCCTTTTTCGTCTTCACGTGGACGGCCGTATCGAGGGCGTCGGCGATCTGCGCATAGATCCGGCCGCCCTGTTGCGTTTTCGGGTCGATGTGGGGCCAGACGCGGCGCAGCAATTCGGTGCGGTCCTCCGGTTTGAGTTCCGGCCAGGGCTTCATGCCGTAGATCGCGCACAGGTGTTCGATCGCCCGTCCGGCGTACTTGAGCGGCCCCTTCGAGAGGTCGTGATGCGCGCCTTCATAATGCTGGCTTCCCTGAACGAGGTCGCTGAAGATATGCGCGGCCCGCTCGAAGCGCTGCCAGCGTTCCGGCGCGGTTCCGGAGAACATGCTCGCGCCCTCGCGGAAGTTCCGCGGTGTCTCCGCGACGTAGACGGGGCGTCCGTCGACCCAAGTGAGCTGCTGGACGTACATCTTTCCGGGAACGCGCCGCCCCTTGACCTCGATGTCCGCGCCGCCGCCCTTATAGGCTTCCTTGTCGGCCGCCTGGTTCGCGATCGCCTTCCGGTATTTCAGCGCGAACTCCTCGACGTCGGTCGCGAAGCGCGCGTCGGGAAGGTCGTTCGTGCCGCGGAAGAACGTCACCTCGATCTGCGGGAAGTCGATGCCTCCCGTCGGCTTCACGTCGGTCGCGAGGTGCAGTTCGTCGCGCGCGACGATCTCGACGGCGTCGAAGAAGGCCTTCTCGCGGACGGGGTCTCCCGCGAAGACCGTGATGTCCTGGTCGCGCGTGTAGTCTCCCGTGCCGCCCGCGTTGACCGCCTGGAGCGTGTTCAGCGGGGAGAGGCCGGCAGAGGCGAGCTTTTCGTTCGCGAGGATCATCGCGCGGCGGTAGATGTGCTTGAGGAGTTCGTGCCGCCCCACGTCGAGACTCCGGATCAGCGGCCGGACGCGTTCGCCGCCGTTGCCGAGGTTCTGGACCGCCTGCGAACGGCCGTATCCGGGGTCGCGTGCGAGCGCGAGCGTCGCCTGCGCGGCCGGAGAGAGTGTCCCGTCCGGATCCCTGACGTAGGCCGCGTGCCAGTCGAGCTGCTCCTTCAGGAGCCCTCCGGCGCGGCTTTCGATGCGTTTCGCCGCCTCCGGATCGTCGG
The DNA here is from genome assembly GCA_937957815.1 of uncultured Synergistales bacterium. Classification (GTDB taxonomy): domain Bacteria; phylum Synergistota; class Synergistia; order Synergistales; family Aminobacteriaceae; genus CALFXN01. The sequence continues at coordinate 1,566 of CALFXN010000061.1, read as the reverse complement.
GGGGCTTCTTCTCCTTCGGCGGCAGCGTGACGGAGACCTTTCCGACGACCTCGTCCGGCGGGGGATCCGCCCCGAGGACCGGCTGCGCCGGAAAAACCGAAAACAGGACGCACAGCAGCGACAGCAACGCGGCGAAACGGACGCGGGCGGTTCCCGGATGTTCGCGGAGATGCGCCATGGCCCTCATTTCCCCCTTTCTTCGGTCAGTCGAAGAGCGCCAGAAATTCCGGGTCGTCCTCGCCGATCGTGAGCGTCCGGACCGGCAGGCCTTCGACGTTCACGACGACCTCGACGACGACCTCGACGCGCGCCGCCGGAGACGCTGCGTCCGTTCGGCGCTCGACTCCCGCGCGAACGCGAAGGCGTTTCGATCCGCCCGCCGCGTCCTCGGCCGAGAGAAGCCGCATTGAACCGGTCGGGCGCTGTCGCACGAGCGGCCCGTCCATCGCCTCGCGGAGCGCGGGGAGTGACAGGATGGCCTTCCGGACCGCGGACGTGAGCGGCGAGGTTTCGTTCGGCCCGGCCGTCGCGGCGCGTTCCTCGCGGAGCCGGATGAGCGCGTCGAGCCGGCCGCGGAGGAGCGATGTCGACGGGAGGTCCATGACGGACGGGAGTGCGCTTCCGGACGCCGCCGGAACGATCGCCTCCGATGTGAAAAACGGCGTTCCCGACCAGATAAACGCCGTGGCGGCAAGAACGACAACGGAGCGCGGAGTCATCGGAAGATCTCCTTTCCCGTCGGAGGGCTGTCTCTCCGACGGAGTTTAATTTTTCTGCATAATACATCATTTCGAGGCGCCTTTCCAGACGCGTATTTCCGGAAGTCGGCCGCGCGCCCTGAAACGCCCTTCAGAGCGCGCGTTTTGCGCTTGTCTTCGGCCGACATGTGTGCGAAATGATTGACGTTCGCTGATGTTGCGTGGCGCGACGGCGAGCGCCGTCAGGGGGAAGCGGGAAAGGGTATAATTCCGGTACATTTCGATTGAAGGGGTGTCGCGTGTGGACAATCTGCTCATTACCGGAGGCGCAGTCTGGAGGGGGGCCGGTTTCGTACGGGGGGCGTCCGTTCTTCTGTCGGGCGATTCGATCGCGGCCGTCGGCGCCGAGGACGAAGTCCGCCCCCGCGCGCCGGCGGGATCGCGGGAGCTTCGGCTCTCGGGAGAGTCCGTCCTGCCGGGCGTCACGGACGGGCACCTGCACCTGTCGACATGGGCGAAGCAGCGGACGCTTCTCGATCTCTCGTCCGCGAAGTCCTTGGCCGACGCGCTCGAAATGGTGCGGGAGGAAGCGCGACGGTTGCCCGCGGAGCGCTGGATCCGCGGATGGAACTACAACGACACGCGGTGGCCGGAGGGACGTTCGTTTGCGCGTCGCGACCTCGACGCGCTGGGCATCCCGAACCCGATCCTGCTGCAGCGCGTGTGCACGCACATCAACGTCGCGGACGGCAAGGCGCTCGCGCTCTCGGGGATCGACAGCCCCGACGGGATCCTGCTCGAACGCGACGCGATCCCGGCGCTCCGGGCTATGGAGCGGAACGTCTTCACCCGCCCCGCGCTGAAGGAA
>CALFXN010000060.1 GCA_937957815.1 uncultured Synergistales bacterium | reverse complement strand
GCTTCACCTTCGACACGTCGAGCGCGGGGTTCGTCACCGTGACGTCCGTCCGCGTCGGGATGTAGTTGATCTTCTTGTCCACGATGAGCTGCGCGAACGCCTTCGACGCGGCCCAGTCGACGAACTTCTTCGCGCTCTCCATGTTCTTCGCGCCCTTGAGGACGCCCGTCGCCTCGATCCCGAACGTGACGCCCTCCTTCGGGTAGCTGATCACGACGTTGTGCCCCTGCTGCTGGATCTCGAGCGCGTCGACGATGTAGAAGATTCCGCTCGCGGCCTGCCCCGTCGCGATCGGCATCGCGCCGCCCGCGCCGCTCTTGGTGTACATCTGGACGTTCTGGTGGAGCTTCTTCTGGTAGTCAAACGCCCCGTCCTCGCCGAACACCTTCACGAGCGAATAGATCCGCTCCGTGGCGGTGCCGGACGTCCGCGCGTCGGCCATCTGGAGGCCGTTCTTATACGCGGGGTCGAGAAGCTCGTTCCAGGACTGCGGCGCGGCGAGGCCCTTGTCCTTCAGGAACGCGCCGTTCGTGAGGAAGACGAGCGGGATGACGCCGATCCCGGTCCAGAAATTCTGCGGCGAGCGGAACTGCGCAGGAATTTCGTCCGATCCGGCGGGTTTGTAGGCCTCAAAGACACCTTCCTTGATCCCCGCCTCGTAGGTGTCGGCGGGGCCGCCGAGGATCACGTCGACCTGCGGATTGTTCTTCTCCGCGACGACCCGGGCGAGGGCCTCTCCCGACGAGAAGCGCATGAAGCTCACCTTGATCCCCGTCGCGGCGGTGAACGCCTCGAACACCTGGGACGCATACTTCTCGGGCATGATGGTATAGGCGTTCAGTTCGGCCGCGGACGCGCCGGAAACCATGAACGCCGCCAGGAGCAACGCGATGACGATGACACGGAACCTGGACAACACTTCGATCTCCCCTTTCGCCGGATCGGCGCGGGGTGCGCGCCGTTACGCATCCGTCACATTATCGTCCGAACACCCGCATTCCGCAAGAAAAAATCCGGACCTTGACAGATGCGCGCCGGATCTGCTATAAACTGCGCCAATATCCTGACAGTCGGGAGCGATCGTTTCATGATGGAACGCACCGGGAACGCGAACGTCAATATCCGCTGGTGGTGGTGGCGCTAGAGCCGCCGCCACGGGCTTTGCATCGCAGGCCGTGGAGGTGGGATACCCCCCCTTCACGGCCTTTTTTGTACCCTGAAACATTCGGGATACACGGGGGCCGCGACAAGCGGCCCCTATTTTTTTGGAGGTGAGCTGCATGACCGTACGAACACAGCCCGAAACGAAACGCGCGGAACCGATTCCCCGGAACGGACGGGAAGAGCGCCCCTTCCCGCTCGACGCCGTCCGGAGGACGCTCGGGAGTTGCATTCGCTCCGCGGCATGGAGAACGCACCTCGGATCTGTCGCTCCGGAGGATATCCGGACGCCGGAAGATTTCCGGAGACTTCCCTTCATGACGAAGGCTTCGTTCCGGAACGCCGCGCCGCTCGCCTTCTGTTGCGCGCCCGAGCGCGACATCGTCCGGATCCACAGCACCTCGGGGACGACGGGAGAACCGGTCATCGTCCCGTACACGGCCGGCGACGTCGCCGTCTTCCGGGAGATCATGGCGCGCTGTCTGCGAATGGCCGGAGTCGGCCCGGAGGATCGCGTGCAGATCACGCCCGGGTACGGGCTCTGGACGGCCGGGATCGGTTTTCAGGCCGGCGTCGAGGAGATCGGGGCGATGGCCGTCCCGCTGGGGCCGCAGCCGTTGCCCAAACAACTCGAATTCATGCGGCGGCTGCGTCCGACCGTCCTGATCGGCACCGCGTCGTTCGCGTTTCTCGTCGGAGAGGAGATGGCCCGGTCCGGAAGCCTTCCGCCGTTCCGGATCGCCATTCTCGGCGCGGAGCAGTGGGGGGAAAAGCGCCGGAGCATGATCGAGGTCCTGACTGGAGCGGAGACGTTCGACATCTACGGCATGACGGAGACGTACGGCCCCGGGATCGCGATCGACTGTCCATGCCACGAGGGGCTGCACTACTGGGACGACCTGTTCCTCTTCGAAGTCGTCGACGAGCGCGGCGTCGTCCTCCCCGACGGCGAGAGCGGCGAACTCGTCGTCACGACGCTCGTCAAGGAGGGGATGCCGCTCGTACGCTACAGGACGGGCGACCGCACGACGCTCCTCCGCAGGCGATGTTCCTGCGGATCGCCCCACCCGCTCATGGCGCGCGTCGACGGACGGACGGACGACATGATCACGTTCCGCGGCGTCAACATCTACCCCTCGGCCGTGGAGGTCATGCTCTCGAAGATACCGGGTCTGTCGTGCGAATACCGGATCACGCTCCGGACCGAGGACGGTCGCGACGTCCTCGCGCTCGAGGTCGAGGCGTCGGAAACCGGCGGGCGCTCCTCGCCGAAGATCGTGGAGCACGAATTCAAGGCGCTCTTCTCCGCGACGCCGGTTGTCGAGATCGTCCCCTACGGGACGCTCGAACGCGCGACGAAGAAGGCCAGGCGCGTCGTCGACCTCCGATGATCACGCCCTCAGGCGCTTCCATTCCCGGAGAAAGAAGACGAGCGTGACGAGCGCCGAGAGGATGTCGGCCGTCGGGAAGACGAGCCAGACGCCCGCGAGCCCCCAGATGCGCGGAAAGACGTAGAGGAAGGGCAGGAGAAGGAGCACCTGGCGCGACAGCGACAGGACGAGCGAGTATCCTCCCTTCCCGATCGCCTGGAACGCGGCGGATCCGGTGATCTGGAAGCCCGCGATCCAGTAGGCGGGCACGACGAGCCGCATCGCGGAGACGCTCCCGGCGACGAGCGCGGCGTCATCCGTGAAGAACCGGACGATGGGTTCCGGAAAGAGGAAATAGACGAGGCACGAGAGGCTCGAGACGATCGACGCGGCCTCGACCGCGAGAAGCATCACGCGGCGCGCGCGGACCATGAGCGCCGCGCCGTAGTTGAACCCGAGGACGGGCTGCATCCCCTGCGCGATCCCGAAGAGGCACATGAACGACAGGGAGAGCGACCGGTTGACGATGCCGTACACGGCAACGGACTCTTCGCCGCCGTAGGCGAGGAGGGAGTTGTTGAGAATCCCCACGATGACGCTCGCGGCGCCGAGGCGCACGAACTCCGACGACCCGACGAGAAAGATCTCCCCGACCATCTCGGGCCGCGGCGCGGCGAGCCGTCTCCGGAACCGGAGCGCACCGCGCCGCAGGAAAAAGTGCAGGAAGACCCACAGGGCGGACGCTCCCTGCCCCGCGACGGTCGCGATGGCGGCTCCCCGCATCCCCATCTTCGCCTGGAACAGCAGGGGCGGCGCGAGGAGGATGTTCACGGCCACCGACACGAGGAGCGACGCCATCGCGGTTCGCGCGTTGCCCTCGGCCCGGATGAGCGCGTTCGCGGCCATCGAGAAACAGAACAGCGGCGCGCCGAGGAAGATGACATCCAGAAACTCGACCGTCCGCGCCGTGACGACGCCCGACGCGCCGAAAAGCGCGGCGAGGTGCTCGCGCTGCGCCAGGCCGGCGGCGAGGACGACCAGTCCGAGGAAGACCGAGAGAAGCGCCACCGTGAAGAGCGCGCGGTCGGCCCGGTCCGGTTCTTCGGCCCCGAGGCTCCTCGAGACGACGGACGCCCCGCCGACGCCGATGGTCGTCGCGACGGCCCCGAGGAGGAGCTGCACGGGAAACGCCACGGAAATCGCCGCGAGCCCCGAAGGCCCGACGGCCCGACCGATGAAGACGGCGTCGATGAAATTGTAGGATGCCTGGACGAGCATCCCGAGAATCGCGGGAAGAGAAAGCCGCACCAGAAGGCGGCCGACGGGGTCGACGGCCAGCGGGCGGTTCTCCGCGCTTTGTTCCTGCACGATACGACCCCCTCGAGACGAATGGAGGGATCATATCATGAACCGCACCGTCTCACCCGAGCCGCGGCGCCGGAAGATCGAGCATCGTCCGCAGCCCCGGCCTGCAGGCGAGGAGCGGCGACATCGAATTGACGGCGATCGCGGCGGTCCCGACGCCGCCGGGGATCTCCGGACGGATCAGAAGGTCCATCGACGGCTCGCCGTCGATCCGGATCCTGTCCTCGGTCGCCGCACCCTCCATCGCGGGGTGGATCTGTTGCGGGTGGTCGAGCTCGACGAGGAGCTCCCCGCCCCGGTACCCCCGCCCGATCTGGCGGCATCCCGCCACCATTCCGGGCTCGACGACGATTCCCTTCTCCTCGCGCCGGACCGCCGAGACGATCGGGAGACGCTCCTGCTCGATCCTGTCGACCCCGAGCCCCAGGGCGTCGGAGATCATCGCGATCGACTGCTCGAATCCAACGTGTCCGG
>CALFXN010000059.1 GCA_937957815.1 uncultured Synergistales bacterium | reverse complement strand
TCTCCTCCACGGAGGCCGGATCGGTCGTCAGATTTCCGTTCCGGTCATACCCTCCCGGGACGGGAAGCTGCTTGCCGGCGAAACGCGCGCTCTCGATCGCGCCGTACGAGAACTGTGCGAGAGCGCCATCCATGAGAACGGGATACTCCTTGTGCGGTATCGCGAGGACCAGCGGATTGTTGCCGATGCGCCGGTCCTTCGCGCCCCATGGAGGCATGTTCGGCTGCGTGTTCGTCCAGCAGACGCCGATGTATCCGGCGCGGGCTGCCTGGAGTCCGTAGGCGCCGCCGCGCATCCAGTGGTTCGTGTTGCGCATCGCGACGCATCCGATTCCGGCCGCGTCGGCCAGGGCCATCGCGCGGTCCATCGCGAACACCGCGTTCGTGTTGCCCATCGCGAGATTCCCGTTCCATCGCTCCATTGCGCCCCACGACGCTTCGAGCGACGGCTCGGCGTCGGGACGGATGTATCCCTTCCGGATATAGGAGGTCACGCGCGGAAAGCGGTGCACGCCGTGGGAGGAGACGCCGTCGCAGCTATTGTCCGTGAAGAGCCTCGCCGAGATGTCGGCCGTCTTTTCCGGAAAGCCGTATTTCAGAAGGATCTGTTCAAAGACGCCCTTCATCTCGTCGTACGCGACTCGCATGATATGCGCCGCCCTTTCGTCGAATCGTCGGGAAATTTCATCGCTTGCAGGGTAATCTTACTGACCACGGGGAGCTTCGTCAATGTTCGACTGGATAGACTATTGTTCTGTTATATGGAACGTAAGTGTGCGGAAGAGGAGAACGCGCATCGGGACGGAATGACGAATCGAAGTTTTGCACGAAATGCGGATTCTGGGGATTAATTATCTTGACGACCGTCGACAAGTTTCCTGTACTGCTCTGCCCAAACAAAGGGGAAAACCCTTTACGGTTTCCCCGTATCAAGGCTCCGATCCCTCGGAGTCTGTTTTTTATGCGGCACTCATGTGGCGGGGGCGTCTTTCGGACGCCCCCGCGTTGTCATCGCCTAGAACACTGCGTAGTCGCTGTCCTTGACGCTGGTGATGAACATGTGGCCGGGTGCGTGCGTGATCGCAAACGGCGGCTTGCAGTCCATGAGCGCGGCCTGAGGCGTGCAGCCGCAGGCCCAGAAGACCGGGACCTCTCCCTCGTTGATCGGGACGGGGTCTCCCATGTCGGGCTTCATGACGTCCCTGATGCCGATCGCCGCGGGGTCGCCGATGTGGATCGGCGCGCCGTGGACGGCCGGGAAGCGGCCGGTCGCGAGCGCCGCCTTGACGACCTGATGGTGCGGGATCGGACGCATGCTCACGACGATGGGGCCGCGAAGTTTTCCGGCGGGGGTGCATTGGATGTTCGTGATGTACATCGGCACGTTGCAGTTGCATTCGATGTGGCGGACCGGGATCCGCGCGTCGAGAAGCGCGCTCTCGAACGTGAAGGAGCATCCGAGCAGGAAGGCGACCATGTCGTCGCGCCAGTATTTCTTCACGTCCGTCGGCTCGTCGACGCACAGGCCGTCCTTCCAGACGCGGTAGCGCGGGATATCCGTCGTGAGATCGGCCCCCGGGGCCACGAGCTTCGGTTCGGGGTTTCCGGGCTCCGTGACGTCGAGCACGGGGCAGGGCTTCGGGTTTCGCTGGGCGAAGACGAGAAAGTCGAAGGCGAGTTCCTTCGGGAGCATGACGAGGTTCGCCTGCGCGTACCCTTTGCACATCCCCGGAGTCGGGAGCGACCATTCGCCCGTGCGGATGATCTTTCGGACATCCTCCGGGGACCACGCAGCGTAATCGGCTGCCTTCATCATTTCTTCAACACCTCCGAGAGCGGTCGGACCGCGATATTCGCCCCTTCGAGGGCCTTTCGGACGGCCGCCGCCATGGCGACCGCGTGGGGGCTGTCTCCGTGAAGGCAGACGGAGTCGGGACGCATCCTGACGATCGTTCCGTCGACAGCCTCGACGGCGCCCTCCGTCGCCATGCGGACGACCCGCGCCGCCGCGGCATCGAGGTCTTCGATCATCGCGCCGGGTTTGTTCCGGGGTACGAGCGTTCCGTCGGCCTGGTAGCCTCTGTCGGCGAACGCCTCGGAAGCGAAGGGGACGTCTTCCTCCAACGCCGCCTGCTCGAACAGCGAGTTCGCGAGCCCGAGCAGGATGAGCCCGTCGGCGGCGTCCCTCGTCGCGCGGGCGATCGCCTTCGCGAGCGCGAGATCCTTCGCGGCCTGGTTGTAGAGCGCTCCGTGCGCCTTGACGTGCTGGAGCCTGACGCCTGCTGAACGGCACACGGCCGCGAGAGCGCCGATCTGGTACAGGCAATAGGCGTACGTTTCGTCGGGCGAACATGCCATCGTCCGGCGTCCGAACCCTTGGAGATCCGGGTGTCCCGGATGCGCTCCGACGGCGACGCCAGCAGCGGCGGCGAGTTTCACGGTTGTGAGCATGACCTCGGGATCGCCCGCGTGGAACCCGCAGGCGACATTGGCGGACGTGACGCTCTTCATGACGTCGTCGTCCATTCCGAGCGTATAGGCCCCGAAGCTTTCCCCGAGATCGCTGTTGAGATCGATCATGTTGCCGGCCTCCCTTTTCGGTTCATTCCGACGCGGTTTCCCACGTCACGTTGTAGGCGGTTCCGTCGACGACGAGTTTCAGAGATCCTGTCGAAGAGAGTCGCTGCGTCGCCAGGAGTCGCTCTTCCGGACTGCCTCCCGCATGCGGCGCGTCGTCCGGCCGCGTCGTCCGGAGGGCGCGCGCCTGTCGCACGAGAGCGATTCTTTCCCGCTCCGCGCGTGAGATCGAAAGCGCTTCCCCGAACGTGACGCGGCGGAAGCGAACCTTCTGCCCGGGCAAGCGTTGTGCGAGCGAGGCGATGTCCGGCGTGCAGAGGACGCCGATCTTCGTGTATCCCCCGGTCGTCTGGCGGTCGGCGAGCATCGCGATGGGCTGCCCGTGTCCCGGAATCTGGACCGCACCGAGGGGTATGGCGTCGGAGACGATGTCCGGCGCTCCGGTATGTGCGACGGCGGGGCCTTCCATTCTGTATCCCATGCGATCCGCCGAATTCGTGATCGTGTATTCGGAACCGTAGAACGTATCGATGCCTTCCTGCGTGAAGAGGTCATCCTGCGGGCCGGGCACCACTCTGAGCGGTGCGTTCATGTCCCGGCAGGGACGCAGGTCATCCGGGCACGCGAATCCTTCCGCCCGCTTCCAGAGCACCGGGAGCGCGCCCGATTCCAACCGGTCGCCCGTCTTGAGCGCCCTGCCTCCGAATCCTCCGAGGGCCGCGCGGAGATATGTCGAGCGGCTTCCCATGACGAGAGGGACGTCGATGCCGCCCGCGACGCAGAGGTAGGCCCGCGCCCCCGCCCCCGCGGGACCGGAGAATGAGATCCGGTCCCCCGTCGTGACTTTCAGAGCGGTCCAGCAGGGTGCCGGACCGCCGTTGATCCGGAATCCGAGATCGGCGCCCGCCACCGCGACGAGTCCATCGCCGTCGACCGTCAGTGACGGTCCGAGGAGCGTGATTTCGAGCCCGGCGGCCCCTTCGTCGTTGCAGACGAGGATGTTTCCGATCCTGAGCGCGTCGGCGTCCATGGCGCCGGCGACCGGCATTCCGGCCTGCTGGTACCCCCAGCGTCCGAGGTCCTGGACGGTCGTGAGCATCCCCGGGTTACCGACCACGAGCTTCATGCGCGTTCACCAGCTTCCGGGCGCGAGTCGTGCGTAAAACGTTCGATATCGGCCTCTCCCCGGGCGCGAAGTGCGGCGAGACGGTCATATTCGGTACGGCCGACCGCCCTGAAACGCACCCACATTCCCGCCTCGATCACGGTCGGCGGGGTGCGTCCCGCATCGAACATCCTGAGCGGCGTCCGGCCGATGAGCTGCCAGCCTCCGGGGCTTTCGATGGGGTAGATTCCCGTCTGTTTGCCCGCGACGCCGACGCTCCCCGTCGGAATCTTTTCTCGCGGTTCCTTGAGCCGTGGCGTCGCGAGCGTTTCGTCCATTCCTCCGAGATACGCGAAGCCCGGCGTGAACCCGAGCATGTAGCAATAGCAGTCCGTTCCAGTGTGGCGGCGCACGATCTCATCCTCCGGCAGGCCGGTGTGCGCGGAGACGTTCGCCATGTCGGGGCCGAATTCTCCTCCGTAGCACACGGGAATGACGACCCCGGCCGAACGGACCGCGGTCGCCGTTCGCTCGTCCCGGGAGAGCGTCTCGAGCATCGCCGTGAAGCCGGCGGGGTCGGTCGTGTCCGGCTCGAAATATACCGCTATCGAACGATAGGTCGGGATGAGTTCGCGGATGCACGACAGTCCGCTGTTCGCGAGTCGCTCCTTGAGCTCCTGGACGCGGGC
>CALFXN010000058.1 GCA_937957815.1 uncultured Synergistales bacterium | reverse complement strand
GTTTTTCATATGGCCAATCTTTAAATTTAGATACAACATCAAATGTATTTCTTCCCATAATAATTGCATCAATCGATTTAATAAAGTCTTTATAACCATAATCATTACCAGTAGGATTCGGTATATTTACCAGCCAATCAAGACTACCATCTAAACGAGCAATGAATCCATCTAAGGAACATGCTATAAACACAAATGCTTTCATTGGTTTCCTAACTTTCTGCGCGAAGCGTCAATCGAACAATGTTTATATGGTTTCTTCATAACACCTTTGGGTCGCGACATCGCGGTATAACACCTCGTCTGTAATCCTCCCGCAACACCTGCATTTGCAGAAGATCAGGTCATGTTCTACACTGAACACGGGGGGATATATGGTTTCTATATAAGACACCTTCGCTCCTCCTCTACAAATCGTCCATCGGACTTTTGACGCCCTTGCCGCCCCGGTTCAGGACATGGGTGTAAATCATCGTAATCTTGACGTCCTTGTGACTGAGAAGTTCCTGAACTGTCCTGATGTCGTAGCCCGATTCCAGGAGTTGCGTGGCGAAGGAATGACGGAATGTGTGGCAGGTGGTCCGTTTGGCCAAATCGGCCCTTTTCACCGCGCTGTTGACCGCCTTCTGGATGACCGATTCGTGAACGTGATGGTGTCCCTCTTCGCCCGTCTTTGGGTTTTTACAGCGGTTCTCCTGCGGAAAGATCCATTGCCAGCGCCACTCCTTGGGAGCGTTGGGGTATTTACGGTCGAGGGCGTCTGGCAGGAGAACGCGACCCCAACCGTCGGCCAGGTCGCGCTCGTGGATTGCTTTGACGGTTTTGAGGTGCTGCTGCAGCGGGGCTTTGAGCGACTCGGGCAGCATAGTGATACGGTCTTTCGCCCCCTTGCCGTCCCGGACGAGGATTTCGTTTCTGGAGAAATCGATGTCCTGGACGCGCAGACGCAAACATTCCATCAATCGCAGTCCCGCGCCGTACATCAACGAGGCCATGAGCCACTAGGTTCGTCAGCACGGCTTTCACTTCCTCGCGGGTCATGACCACAGGCAGGCGTTTGGGTTTGCGGGCGCGGATGACTTCGCCCAGGTTGCCCACTTCACGACCGAGGACGTGACGATAAAGGAAAAGCAGCACGGAAAGCGCCTGGTTCTGAGTGGAGGCGCTTACCTTTTCCTTCGTAGCCAGATGCGTCAGGAAGGCGTTGATTTCCGGTTCGGCCATTTCGGCGGGGTGGTGGATGTTGTGAAAGTGGATGTAGCGTCTGACCCAATGGCAATAGGTCTGCTCCGTACGCGGACTGTAATGGCGCGACCGCAAGGATTCGCGCAACTGGTCAAGCAGCTTGGGTCGACGGGCGCAACCAACCTGCCTATCCCCAAGGGATGGAAGGGATTCATTCCCTCTCACTGGAGAATCCGTGAGGCTTGCGTGAACACCTGAAGCCATCATCTGCGCTCCTCACGGGAAGCCAGTTTGCCGGACTTGAGCCACTTATCGAGTTCCTTCGCATCGAACCGCCATTGCCGCCCGACCTTGTGCGTCGGCAGTTTGCCTTCCTGGGCCAGTTTATAGACGGTCGATCTACCCATCCTCAGGTATTGCGCCGCTTCAATGACTGTCAACCACTTGGTTTCCATCGATCTCTCTTTCCAAAACGTTCAATCGGATATCGAGTAACATCGAGTAACATCAAGTGACATAGCTCAAACGTTGCGGTCTTGTCAACCCTCGATTTCAGTTTCGAATTGCCTCACATTAAAAGTAACCGGGGAGTGGTTTCAGGAAGTATCGTTGACTCATAATCCGATGTAACCAGACATCGATTTCCGAAAGGAGGAAAAAAATGAGTCCACGATCCAAACGCGAGTACATTGAGGCCGTGCATCGACGATACAAAGAGGCCTCCCGCAGTGAACGAACCATTATGCTCAATGAGCTTTGCGTCACGTGCGGTTATAACCGTAAGTATGCCATCCGATTACTGAAAGGTTTCAAACGGCTTACAAAAACCCCAACCCCGAAAAAGGGGAAGACCTTCATTTTGCGACATTCACTTCGTGTCGCAGGGTTAGGAAATCGACATTGACACCGCTTCCGGCCTGCCGGAACGGCCTGATCTTTGGTAACCAGTTGATATTGAAGGTTTTCGGTTAACAGCCGGAGACCGAGAACCGTTATGAAAAGGGTTACACACGGGGAGCCAGAAGACAATACCGTTATCCAAACGGTTCCCAGTCGATGCACGATCCTGTGGGAGTCATCCCGCAGGGTCGTGTTTTTTTTGCTTGTCAAGATTCGATAAATGCTGACCTCGCATGTCAAATCAATGTACGGTTTTTGCCGAGAAATGTCGTATTTCGTCCTGATACTGCGAAGGCACCCGATAAACCCTTCATTGCTTCTACACGCTTTCTTTTATATTACGCCCGGAGATCGGAAAATCGCTTCCGTAAGATTGGGTATTCTTTCCCCGCCGGTTCTCAGGTTTCGTGCGTTCCACCCCCAAGTGGTCAGTTTTTAGATTATCAAAACCACCCTGCGGATACCAGTCCACGACGTGCCATATCACGTCTCTCTTGACAAGAGTATTTCACAGATGTACCATATGTATGTTGTCAGACAACATATGTGAATATACCCGCATAGGAGGGATACCGTGATTACAGCGTTGCTGGTATCGATCGTGCTGATCAATCTCCTTTTTATCGTTCGCTTCGTCGTGGATTTTTTGAAGCATAGGGAGGAAACGTTCGCGGAAAAGGGCAGCAACCTGTTTTATATCGTTCTTGGTTTCATCACGATGATTGGCGCGACGTTCGGCGTTTCGGATTACGCGATCAACACGGTCGTCTACCGCAAGACAGGATATATAGAGGATCGCCTGATCCCGCCGACGCTCAATACGGAGTGCACGATTCCGTTGATGTTCATGGCGCTGATCTACATCACCGCTATTCAGTGCGATTTTCTCACGCTGGTGGTGTTGATCCTCGCGCAAACCATCGGATCGGTTTTCAGTCCGCGGATCGTTGCAAAACTGCCCGCTTCCACGATTCGCTGGGCGATGGGGATCGGTCTTGCGATAGCCGCCCTCTTCGTCTTCCTCGGTCAGATATCCATCCTGCCTTCCGATGGAACCCTCACGAGCCTGCGAGGACCCCGCCTGCTCATCGCGATAGGTGCCTTGTTCGTCTACGGTGCGCTTAACAACATCGGCATCGGTTCCTACGCGCCGACGATGGCCACCATCTACGCGCTGGGTTTGAGCCCGCGCGTGGCGTTTCCCATCATGATGGGCGCATGCACGTTTTCGATCGCCGTGGGATCTTCGGAATTCGTGCGCCTGCAGAACTACGCACGGAAACCGACCTTCTGGTTCGCGATCTTCGGAACGCTCGGCGTGTTCATCGCCGCGTATCTGATCAAGGACATGAATGTGTACTACATCAAATGGGTCGTTTTCGTGGTGATCGTTTTCGCTTCGTTCAGCCTGCTTTCGGGAGAGCTTGCGAGTCTGAAGGTGCGAAGCGCCCACGCCGAGTCCGGCGTGAAACGTGCGTGACGCGCGATGGAAAGGAGAAGGTGACAATGATAGGGAAGTCCGTTGTATTTATCGGCGGCGGCAATATGGCCGAGGGAATCATCCGAGGTCAGATAGCGAACAAGGTGATGGTGCCCGAGAGCATCCACGTGTATGACGTGCTCGAGGAGCGGATGCGGCATCTCCACGACACGTACGGTGTTTCTCCCGTGAACGACGTCGCCGTGGCCATGGCCGAAGCGGAGCTGATTTTCGTGGCGGTCCGGCCGCAGGACGCGGACGTCGTGATGGAGCGGATACGAGCGCACGGCAACGCCGACGCACTCATCGTTTCGATCTGCGCGGGGCTCACGCTCGACCGGATGGCCGAACGCATGGGCGCCGAGCGGCGTATCGCCCGCGTGATGCCCAACGTTCTGATAGAAGCCCGTCACGGTTACAGCGGCGTCTGCATCAACGACAAGATCAACGCGAAGGACAAGGAAGACATCGCCGCGATGATGGGCGCACTCGGACAGACAATGTTCATACCTGAGCGACTGTTCGACGAGTTCACGGCGTACGGTTGCGCAGGTCCCGCGTACGTCCTGCACTTCCTGACGGGAATGATCGACGCTGGGGTGCAGTCGGGCTTCTCCCGCGCGGATTCGGCCGCGATTGCGATCGAGAACATGATCGGCTCGGCCGTAATGTTGCAGAGGACGGGGAAGCACCCGTATCAGATCATCGACGCGATGACATCTCCCGCTGGGGTCACCATCGACGGGATACACGTCCTTGCGGAATCGGGGATTCACGGCGTGGTCATGTCCTGCGTGAAGTCGGCCGTGGAACGCGCCAGGGAACTGTCGTAACGGAGCCGGGCGGGCCGGTTTCCCGGAACTGGCGGTAAGCCATGAATCTCACGAAGAGCATTTGTGCCATCGACACACATACGGCGGGGCAGGCGACCCGGATCATTACCGGGGGAATGCCCGTGTTGCGCGGACGGAGCGTGCTCGAGAAAAAGCAGTATCTCATGGACCATTGTGACCAGCTTCGCAGGTTGGTCATGCACGAGCCGAGAGGGCACGCGGATATGTTCGGTGCGGTGCTGACGGAACCGTTCGATGCCGAGGCGGCGTACGGGATGATCTTCATTGACGGAGCAGGATGCCTCAACATGTGCGGTCACGGAACTATCGGCGTCGCTACGGCGCTGGTCGAGACGGGCATGGTGCCGGTGACGGAGCCGTACACGGATCTGCTGCTCGAAGCTCCCGTCGGCCCCGTCCACGTCCGTGTCCGTGTCGAGAACGCGTGCGCGAAGGAAGTGTCGTTTCGAAACGTGCCCGCGTTTTTGTATAGGGAAGATGTCCGCGTGGACGTGGACGAGATCGGAAGCGTGCCATGCGACATCGCGTTCGGCGGCAACTTCTTCGCGCTCGTCGAAGACAAGGCCCTGAAAGTGGGCGATATCAGCCCGCAAACGATTCCGGAGATCGTTCCGAAGGCGTTGACCCTCATGAAACGCCTTAACGAACAGGTAGCGGTACGGCATCCCGAGCTGCCCATCGAATCGGTGGAGCTCGTGGAGGTTTTCGGGCCTCCGAAGAGCGCGGGTGCGGACTGTCAGAATATAGTCGTTCTGGGACACGGTGAGGTGGATCGATCTCCGTGCGGGACGGGCACGTGCGCGAAAGTAGCTGCTCTGGTCGCGAAGAGGCAGCTTGGTCTGAACGAGGATTTCGTGCATGAAAGTGTCTTCCGAACGAAGTTCACGGCGCGGGCCGTGGAAAAGACAACGGTGGGTCCGTATTCGGCGATCGTTCCAGAAATCACGGGAAGCGCGTTCATCACGGGATTCAATCGGTTGGTGCTCGATGAAGAGGATCCTCTTCAGTGCGGCTTTCAGTTGCAGGAGTGATTGCAAGGACGAGCGAATTCTACGTGGAATAGTCGACGCGGTTCCCCACTCGCCCACGGGGAACCGCGTCGCGTTTTTACGTTTTTTCGGCCAAAAGGCGTCGCACGCGATCGACATCACATTCTAGGTGATTTCTGGCCACTTCCTCGGCGCATCGGCTGTCGCGCTTCTCAAGTGCTTCATAGAGTTTCCGATGCTGATGCAAACAAGATTCGATAAAAGCCTCGACGCTCAGCCCTGGTCTGTAGACGTTCCTTATGATGCAGCGCTCGAACGCTTCGAACGACGCGCTGATCGCGCTCGTTACGAGTCGATTGTGGGCCGCGCGCCGCACCCGGGCGTGAAACGTACGGTTACAGACCTCGAGGTCCGCGAGATTCCCCGCACAGCCTTCGCAGAACTCGAGGCATTCCCGGATCGATTCCAGCTCTGCGGTTGTCGCGCGGGTCGCCGCCATCCCGGCGGCCTGAGGTTCGAGCAGCAAAATGAGCTCTATGAGTTCGTGGCATTGCGACAGTTCCAGCATTGTTCCGAACGCCCCGTCGAGTGCCAACCTCTCCACGTCGTTGACGACGGTTCCGTTCTTGGTGCGCGTGATGTATCCCAAAGCGTCCAGAACCTTGTATGCCTCCCTGAGCGTACTGCGCCCGACGGCCAGTCGCGCGCAGAGCGTGTTTTCGTTGGGAAACACGTAACCCGCAGGCAGCTTTCCCCCGACGATCATGTCTCTCAGCTGTTCGAGAAGTTTGTCCGCGTATCCTTGAGTCGTTTGCCGAGCTATCTCAGCAAAGGGATCCACTTCCGGACAACGCATCGAGGTTTCGTTTTTTTCCCCGGTTCGCGTCACGAACATACACGTTTCGTCCATCGTCTCTTCATTCCCCTCGTATCCATCCGCTCCCGTCGCTTTCGCGCAAACGCTTCATCGCGGATAGGCCGTTGCGCCGGCAGTGTATTATATAATACTCCGTACGACGGACTCCGACCCGCCGCTGAAAGGACGATGCTCGATACGACGCGCGTCGCTCGTGATCGATGTTCAAAATCCATGCCCGTGACGTATCCACAGGTGAACTTTCGGAACATCCCGCGGGGGAGCGCAACATTCCGGTCTGCTGATTCGCCACTTGTTGCCAGCGGGACAGAAAGACTTTTAGTCGTAGGCTTGACGGTGCAAAGCGCCCTTGTACCAGGCAGGTCGCGTTGCCTCTGATCCGAAAGAGGGTGGCTTCGTCGAGACCAGCGGAGAGATCGTGCTTCTGACCGAGACGTGTCTTGCGCTCATGGAGCAGTATCCGAAATGATGCTCCGGCCATAGCGCCTTGGTCGCCCGGCGCGGCCGCGACGTCCGTTGTCTCACGCCTCGCGTGTCAGCAACGGCAGAAGGTCTTTTTCGAGCAGGTAGTGGTAGCTCAGGAGCTTCCCGTCGAGAACGAGTGCGAAGACTCCGTATGCCGACGGGGACAAGCGCATGACGTCATCGCGGCTCCTGAGGTCGACGATCCGACTCTCGATTCCGGCTTTCGCGGCTGCGCCCATGGCGATATCGGTGGCGTCCACGACATACGGGCATTGATCCGACCGCACGACGGTCAGCCCTTTCCCGAAGGACTCCGCCTTTTTCTCCCACCCTCCGGCGAAGGACGGGGACGGATGGTCGCCGAACGTTTTGACCATCAGCGAAAAGGCCGGCGGCGCCGTATCGACGCATTCGAATCCGTGCTTGTCGAAAATCCTTCGGTCCGCCAGCCATACCTTTTCGCTGGCCACCGCGGCGACGCCATTCATTCCGCGTTTGCGGGCGTCCTCGATGCAGGCGTCGAGAAGCGCGCCGGCATACCCGTTGCCTTTGCTTTTCCCGACAACCCACAGGCAATGAACGAACAAATATCCGTCGGCATGGACCGCACGCCATGCGTGCTCGCCGGGAACGTACTCGATGAAGCCACGTTCGGGCAAGGCGAGCATCCTGATGTGCAGTCCTTCCGCGAAGCGGTCCTTGAGCCACAGCAGCTTGCGCCGATACCCTTCGGCTTTTCTCTTGCTCATGAAGCAGAAGAAGCCGGTCTTGTCGACGGTGTCTGCGGTCACGTCGAGGATCTTCGCCCTACACATCGTCGATCTCGCTCGTATGCGTTGCTCGGTTCGAACCAGGTGCCGCACGTACGTTCATATGTCGGTCCTCCATGCTGCGAATTGGCGATGCGACGCCTCGAGACCCATTCGCATTTCGGACACGGCGCCGATGACAAGCGCCGGCATATCTTCGACAGCCGTTCGATTGATGAGGTTGCAGCCGAATCAATCGTTCCTCCTCATCACGTAGAAACCGTAACCGAAATACGGCGAATATTTCCTGTGCATTTCCATTTCGGTCTGAAATGAATCCAGCAATCCCTGCGCCTCGGTATCGTCGCGATACGTGGTGCGCATCTCAGCCAGCTTCTTTTCAAGCGGATGATAGTAATCGGACCACCACGACTCGCTCGGCAGTGGGAAGTATCCTACAACCGAATATCCTGCCCGGGCGATCACGGGGAAATTATCTTCGAAATACTTCATGTCGGGTACTTCATTGGCCCAGTATTCTGATACTTCCCGGGGAGGTTCCTTCTCGAACCATACGATTTCGCTGATAACCATGCTGCCGGCTGGCCGAAGAAGAGGTCGCCATTTTTCGAGCGCATTGGCAAATCCCATGATATACGCGGCGCCTTCAGACCATATCACGTCGAAACTTCCCGCGGGAAAATCCAGGGCAGCCATGTCACCCTGATGCGTTTGGACCACGGCATCATATTTCCCCGAACGAACCTTTTCGCGAAGTTGCGCCAGAAAGGGCTCGTGATTGTCGACGGCGATGATCCTCCCCGAAATCAGTCCGGCCAGGGCAAGTGTCTGTTTTCCCACGCCGCAGCCGACATCCAATATCTCTGGGTCTTTCGGCAAGCCCTCAAGCATGAGAAAAGCCTTTTTTGTCGATTCGTAATCGCCTGGCCCCTGACGAGGCAAATCCTCAAAAATCTCAAACATAAGATTGTCCATCGATATCTCCTTTCGGGGCTCTCACCCTGATATCTGAAAATGACGAAGCTGCCGGCGGCTGATTGCATCGAACGCGTTTCACGACATTCGTAAATGGATAATCCAATCAAGATGGAGTTTAGGGGGCGTGTGCCAATTCTGCCAATAGTCGATATGGCGATCGTTGAGCCAGACGGCGGCATTTCTCAGAAGTTCGAGAACGGCATTTCGATTGTTTGCGCTCGCATGTCTTGTCGTGAATTCGGGCATGAGACCTCCAAAAATTGTTCGACATGTGCTTATCCCGCAAGCGAAAGTCCGGGCGAGGCAGGAGATCGATTCTTCATGACCACTTCTGTCCGTCAGTGACCTTGTTTGCCTCGTGTCAGGAATACCATTCCGATTATAGCAGCCGGGCACTTGGCTGTATTTGCAAATCTTTTATGTTCTGCAATGTTTTTTTTCGCATATGAATTATCCCGGGACGGATGGTCTTTTGGGATGGAGGGCAATCACACGCGCTTCCAGTACGGGAAACGTGTCGCCTCCTGAAGCTGATAAAGCCGCGAGGATATTTTCGAAAGAACGAATGCAGCCCCGGCACATATCTGGGATAATCCAAATGTCTGAAAGGGAGGGGAATCGATTGCCGGAAAACGGGAATATGGTGAAGGTCGCCGTCGTCCAGGCCGCACCGGTGCTCATGGATAAGCCGGCGACGCTCGAAAAGGCCGTCGCGTTGATTGCGGCGGCGGCGGAGAGTGGGGCGAGAATTGTTCTCTTTCCGGAGGCCTTCATCCCCGCGTACCCTCGGGGATTGTCCTTCGGAACGATCATCGGAAAGCGGAGTCCCGAAGGGAAGCGCGATTTTCAGCGGTATTTCGACAACAGCGTGGACGTTCCCGGCAGAGAGACGCGGGTTCTC
>CALFXN010000057.1 GCA_937957815.1 uncultured Synergistales bacterium | reverse complement strand
GACCACCGAGATCTACACTCTTTCCCTACACGACGCTCTTCCGATCTGATATCTGCGGGAAGCCCATCATAGATCTTCTTGCTCATAACGATGCTTATCGTGTGGAAGATATGGTTCGTATTGATGAGGTACTTCTGCTGTTCGTACAGCTTTCCGGCGACGATAACCTCGTACGGGTTTTCCTGGCCGTCGATCGTGCCCTGCTGCAGGGAAATGTAGACCTCGCCCCAGGGAAGCGGCGTCGGGTTCGCGCCCTGCGCCCGCCAGTTGGCGACGTGGTATTTGTTTTCCATCGTGCGGACCTTGAGTCCCTTGAGGTCTTCGAGCTTGCGGACCGCCTTGTTCGACGTCACCACGCGGAATCCCTGGTCGCCGTAGCCCATCAGCTTGAGGTTCGCCTTTTCGTATTCCTTCGCCATGAGATCCTTGAACGGACCGTCGAGAACGGTGCGGGCGGTCTTCGAATCCGGGAACACGAACGGGAGGTCGAACACAGCGACCTTCGGAACGAAGTTGATCTGCGGAGCGGTGGTCTGGAGGACGAATGCGATGTCTCCCGCCTGGGTGCTCTGGGTGAGTTCGCTGTCCTTTCCCATCTGTCCGCTCGGAAATACGTTCGCGACGATCCGGCCGCCGGACTTCGTCTGAAGGAGTTCCTTCAGCTTGAGACTCATGAGCTGCGTTACCGTGTCTTCCGCGGAGTCGTTCGTGATGGCGAACGTGAAATCGGCCGCAAGAGCGGTGCTTCCGAAAAGGGCAAGAACGATCGTGAGAAGCAATGCACAAGTCTTTTTCACTAGCCTCGCCTCCATGTGTGTCCTCTTTTCCGGTCCGCGTCCCGCGAACCGGTTCGGATGGTCCATACGAAAACGAACGGCGAAAACGATCGGAACGATCGGAATAAGCAGTATTCTATGCCGGGCGTCACCTCCTCAGGCGATCGTTACGTGCGCGGAGCAGTATTTTTTCGCGGACTCGAGACAGCGGCGCGCGTGCTCCTCGTAGCCGTATTCCGCGACCCGCTTGAGGTTCGGCAGTTCGATGGAATAGGGCATCGCGGGCATGGCGTTCAGGATCGACGCGACGTCGATGCCGCCTTCGCCGACGTAGGAGCGTTCTTCGCGCAGAATTCTCGTCATTTCGTCCCGTTCTGCGGGAATCAGGGCCGGGGCGTCGCACAGGTGCGCGAACCGGAACCATTCCTTCGGGAGTTTCGCGAGTTCGACCGGATCGTCCTTTGCGCGGTGGAAGTGGTGGACGTCGATCATGAGTCCCGCGTTCGGCCGGTCGACGGTCTTCAGGACCTCGACGGCCCCTGCGAGAGTCTTTACCGCTGCGATGGGGACGTACTCGAGTTCGACGGTCAGTCCGTAGCGTTTCGCGAGATCGCACAGCTCGGCGAACCGTTCGATCGCGTACTCGCGCCTTTCGGTCCAGATGCTGCTGAGAACGTGTTTTCCTCCGAGTTCGACGGCCGTGGCCATCGCGGGTTCGTATTTCGAGACGTCCATGTCGTCGAA
>CALFXN010000056.1 GCA_937957815.1 uncultured Synergistales bacterium | reverse complement strand
GAGTTCGACGTTCCCGAGCCGCGAGACGATCTGCTCGACGACCTGGTCGATCCCCGTCACCTTTCGGACGATTTTCTGAAGCTCGGGGAAGAGCGGATGGCGTTCGTTCGCGCGATAGAGCCGCGTCCGCCCGTCTCCCTCCTCCGCGGCCGCTTCGAGAAATCCCGCCTTCGAGAGGCGGTTCAGTTCCACGCGGACGGAGTTCGTCGATTCGCCGAACTCGTCGGCAAGTCCGCGAAGATAGGCGCTCGTGCCGGGATTCAGGAAGAATTTAAGGAGGAGCTTCAGGCGGGTCTTCGACGTGATGAGGGAATCGAGCACGGATCATTTCCCCCGGACGGGGGCGGTCGCGTGGAGGTAATCCGCGTACGTCCGTTCGATTCCGTCCCGCAACGCGATCGAATGTCGCCACCCGAGAGCATGAAGGCGCGTGACATCGAGAAGCTTCCGGGGCGTCCCGTCGGGCTTCGACGCGTCCCACCGGATCGCGCCCCCGTACCCGACGACGTCCCGGACGATCGTCGCCAGCTCGCGGATCTCGAGGTCCTCGCCCGTCCCGATATTCACGATTTCCGATCCGTCGTACGTCTCCATGAGGAAGACGCACGCGTCCGCGAGGTCGTCCACGTGGAGGAACTCGCGCCTCGGCGTCCCGGTCCCCCAGAGAACGACCTCCGGCGCCCCGGACCGCTTCGCGTCGTCGAACTTCCGGATCATCGCGGGCAGGACGTGCGACGTCTCGATGTCGTAGTTGTCGCCGGGTCCGTAGAGGTTCGTCGGCATGACGGAAATGTAATTCGTCCCGTACTGCCGGTTGTACGACCTGCAAAGCACGATTCCGGCGATCTTCGCGACCGCGTAGGGTTCGTTCGTCGGTTCGAGCGGCCCCGTCAGGAGCGCCGACTCCGGGATCGGCTGCGGCGCGAATTTCGGGTAGATGCACGAACTTCCGAGGAAGAGGAGCTTTGTCGCGCCGGACAGGTAGGCCGCGGTGACGACGTTCGCCTGGACGACGAGATTCTCCCTGATGAAATCGGCCGGCCAGGTGTCGTTCGCGTGGATTCCGCCGACCTTCGCGGCCGCGAGGACGACCCAGTCGGGCCGTTCGGACCGGAAGAAAGCGTCCGTCGCCGCGGCGTCGAGAAGATCGAGCTCGCTCCGCGTCCGCGCGACGAGGGAATCGTACCCCTTCGCGACGAGTCTGCGGAAGATCGCACTCCCGACGAGGCCCCGGTGTCCCGCGACGTAGACGCGCGGCGACGGCGTCATCAGCAGTCCTCCAGCGCGGGCCCCATCGCGTAGCCCGCGTCCGAACAGAGCTTGTCGCGGCGGAACAGTTCGAGATCGCTCTTCACCATCCGGCGGACGAGTTCGGGGAACGGGACCTTCGGCTCCCAGCCGAGATCGCGCTTCGCCTTGGACGGATCACCGAGCAACAGTTCGACTTCGGTCGGACGGAAGTACCGCGGATCGACCTCGACGAGCGTCTCTCCGGTCGCCGCGTTCACGCCCTTTTCGTC
>CALFXN010000055.1 GCA_937957815.1 uncultured Synergistales bacterium | reverse complement strand
CCGCGGACGAAGGTCAGGGAGATTGCGGAACTCAAGCGGGTCGACCTGAACGCGAACGATGTCGATGCAGCCATGAGAATGGTTGAAGGAACGGCGCGTTCGATGGGTGTTGAAATCGGCGAATAGCCGGAAAACTCGTGGCAGAGCCGAAACGGTTCGCTATGACCACAGGAGGGCGACATGACCGTAAAAAGCAAGCGTTTTAAGGAAATTGAAGCCAAGGTAGACAAGGCGAAGCTCTACACCTTGAGAGAAGCAGTGGATCTTTTCAAGGAGATTGCGACAGCGAAGTTCGACGAGAGCATGGAGATGCATGTCCGGCTGAATGTCGATCCTCGTCATGCCGACCAACAGGTGCGGAGCACCGTTGCACTCCCTTATGGGACGGGTATTTCGAAGAAACTCCTCGTCATCACTCAGGGAGAGAAGATCAAAGAGGCTGAGGATGCGGGAGCAGACTTTGTGGGCGGAGAGGATCTTGTCCAGAGGATCTCGGGGGGATGGCTTGATTTCGATGCCGTGATAGCGACTCCCGATATGATGAAGTCAGTAGGTCGTCTCGGAAAAACGCTCGGTCCACGGGGCCTCATGCCCAGCGCGAAAACAGGAACCGTCACGTTCGATATCGCCGACGCGGTCAAGGAAATCAAAGCCGGTCGTGTCGAGTTTCGTGTCGATAAGTTCGCGATAGTTCACAACAGCATCGGAAAGAAGCGTTTCAGCGCGGATGAACTCTATGAAAACGCAAAGGCTTTGTTCCGCGCCATTCTGAAGGCTCGCCCTGCTTCCGTGAAAGGAACATATGTGAAGAGTCTGGCGATTGCTCCGACAATGGGCCCCGGAATCCGGATTGATACGGCTTCAGCTTCGAAAGAGGTTTCCGGAGAGTAACGGTGCCTGTATAGCGTATACAGATATTTTCTCCTGTGCACCACGGCTCAAGACAGCGGGACGCCTCCGGCGTGAAAACCCCGCCGAGGCCTGTGAAGACAGATTACGGGAAGACCAGCGGTGTCTTGCCGTACTTTCTCCCGGGCCATATGCCCGGGTTTTTTTATTGCGAAGGGAGGTGAATGAATGCCTGCGACAGTGAAGTTCGAACAGGTTGATGAGCTTCGTGAAAAGCTTGAGAAGGCTCAGGCGGTTTTCGTGGCCGAGTATCGCGGGATGACCGTGGGAAAGATCACGAGCCTTCGTGCCAAAGTCCGTCAGGCCGGTGGAGAAATGAAAGTCGCGAAGAATACCCTTTTCAAGATCGCGATGAAAGAAGCCGGAATGACCTCCTTCAAGGAAGAATCCGTTCTCGGGCCGAATATTTACACGATCGCGTACGGTGACCCCGTTGCGGTAGCAAAGGCTTTAAAAGAATTCGTCTCCGACAAGGCGAACAAGGAACTGGAAATCAAGGCCGGTGTGCTTGAAAAGGCTCAGTTAACATCGGCTCAGGTACTGGCGCTTGCCGATATGCCGTCGAAGGACGTCATGATCGCCATGACAGTTCGTACGATTGCGGCACCGCTTACCGGACTTGTTACCGTGCTTTCTGGGCCAATTCGTTCTCTGGCAACGGTACTGTCCCAGATCAGGGATCAGAAGGAAAAAGCTGCGTAGCGGCATAGTACCGCTACCGGATATATTTCGAAGGAGGAACATCCATGACCCGTGATGAACTGATTCAGGCTATCGAAGGAATGACAGTCCTTGAGCTCTCTGAGCTCGTCAAGGCTCTTGAGGAGAAATTCGGCGTGTCCGCTTCCGCTCCCGCCATGGCGATGCCGATGATGGCGATGCCCGGTGCTGCCGCGGCTGCTGCGGAAGAGGAAAAGACCGAATTCGATGTCGTTTACAAGGCTCCCGGCGCCAACAAGATCGGCGTCATCAAAGTCGTTCGCGAGCTTACCGGACTTGGACTGAAGGAAGCGAAGGAACTTGTCGACAATCCTCCGAAGGCTGTCAAGGAAGGCGTCAGCAAGGAAGAGGCCGAGGAGATCAAGAAAAAGCTCGTCGAGGCCGGTGCGGAAGTCGAAGTCAAGTAGTTCGGGCAAGACGATCTTCAGGGCGGCGATTCACGCCGCCCTTTTTCATTTCGAGGAGAAACAAAGATGATGCGTGATACGCACGTTCACGTCTATCCGCCGGAAATCATCCGCAACTGGGAGCATATAGCGGAAAGAGAAGAGCATTTCGCGCAGCTCGCTCGAAGCAAGGTGCATCGTTGGGCGACGGTCGATGATGTCGTCGGTACCATGAAAACGAGCGGGATTTCGGAGTCGTGGATCTTCGGTTTTGCGTTCGCGGATCAGGGATTATGTCGTCTCTGTAACGATTACGTTCTCGAAGGGATCAGACGTTTCCCGGATCTGCTCCGGGGACTCGCTGTTGTATCGCCAACTCATACCGGGTGTGAGAACGAGATCTTCAGGTGCCGCGAAGCAGGGATGATAGGCATCGGAGAACTCTTTCCCCAAGGGCAGGGGTTCGATCTGACGGATATGAGACAGACGTGGAGGCTCGCCTCCGTCGCTCACGAAACCGGGATGTTTCTTTTGTTCCACTCGGCAGAACCTGTTGGACATGGATATCCCGGGAAAGGGAATGTAGGCCCAAAAGAAGCGACGGTTTTCTGTACAAACCACCCCGAATCGGTCGTTGTCTTCGCTCACTTCGGGGGGGGATTGTGGCAGTACGAATTGATGCCGGAGCTTCGACTGATTCTTTCGAATGTATGGTATGACACTGCCGCTTTTCCCTGGCTGTATTCAGCCGAGATCCTCAAAACCATCAGGAGCGCAGGCGTCTTGAAAAAACTCGTTTTTGGCTCGGATTTCCCCATACTTCCGTATCACCGTTATGCGTCGCTCTGGGAAAGCGCATGTTTGGAAGAGGAGGATCTCAAACGAATTCTTTCTGAAAACGCCTCGATATTGCTTGAGCGTCTTTCTCGGGAATCATCAACCGTATGTACGAAGAAATGAAGATGAAGGAAGTTTTTTTTGCGGCGTAACGTATTTGCACGAGGCATCCATCCGAGATGTCTATTGAAGACTGAAAGGTCCGAAAATTTCTCTGGTCTTGCAATCCCTGTTATGGTCTGGTAATATCCCCAAGTCAGTTGCGAAGGTACTGGGGAATCGTCCAACGGCAGGACACCTGACTCTGGATCAGGCGATCGTGGTTCGAATCCACGTTCCCCAGCCAAATGCGGCCCCATCGACTAGTGGCCTAGGTCGTAACCCTCTCAAGGTTAAAACACGGGTTCGAATCCCGTTGGGGCTACCAAAAGCAGAGGCGCTCTTCTTGATGGAAGAGCGCTTTTTTTATGGTTTCGAGACCGGCTACATCCACCGTACAGATTTCCGATCTGTGGTTTTTATTCGCTGCCGTATTTTTGCGGAGAAGAGCTTTATCACGAGGATCTCTTTCTCTCTTCCCACGTGACGAAAGAATGGTAGAACTCTTTGTCCCCGTCATCGAGCCCTCTTGTAATTTCTGTGATATGCGTGTGCTGGGCGTCAATTTGCTCAAGAACGTAATTGACAGCGACCTCGGGAAGGCTACTTTCTCCGCAGGTGTAAATGTCGAGCGCCATGTAGTTCACTTCGGGCCACGTATGTACGGAAAGATGCGATTCACTGATGACGACTACACCGCTCACGCCGTGGGGAGGGAACTTGTGGAACGAAACGGACCACACTTGGGCGTTTGCCCGTTTAGCCGCTTCAACGAGGATCTCCTGAAGACGGTCGACCTGACTGATGACTGCACTGCAGCCGGATGCCTCGACAATGAAATGAAAGCCCTTTGGGGACATTGAAATCCCTCCTCCGAGTGCTGATTTGGACGAATAAATATAATTATACCGTTGATCGCTTCCAATGAGAAAAAAAGCGCCTTCCGCGAAAGTCGGAAGGCGCTATCAAAAAGAGAAAGTATTTTCGTAATGGTGGAGCTAAGGGGATTCGAACCCCTGACCTCTTGAATGCCATTCAAGCGCTCTCCCAGCTGAGCTATAGCCCCGGATCGCAAACGAAGGTATTATAATAACCTTCAACGAAGCTGTCAACCTTCGATTCCGGAGGGGCGCGGAACGGACTTTTTCCCCTGTTCTCTTGACGGACACGATTCGCGTGTTATTGTTGCAGAATGCGGCTGATTGCGCCGTATTATCGGAGAAGGGAAGTGCTTTTTCTATGGATACGGGAGGAAGCGCATATCGGGAAATGCTCGCGAAGCGTCCTCTGAATGTCAGGGCGCTTTGGGGGTCAGAGAAACTTGGACTGGTGAGCGGGAGGGATATCGTCGCTGCGGCGCGGGAGAATGAAGCGATCGTTCTCGCGGCTAACGCCAGGAGTCCTTTGACGGTCAAGGGAGTGCTCAAAGCCGCCAAGGCATGTAACGCCGCCGTCTACAGATCGGAAGAGCGTCGTGTAGGGAAAGAGTGTAGATCTCGGTGGTC
>CALFXN010000054.1 GCA_937957815.1 uncultured Synergistales bacterium | reverse complement strand
CCTTCACGATGTAGTCCACGGTCTCGCCGAGGTAGGCCATGCGGTCGATGACGCCGTGCAGCTGCCCCGATCCTTCCGGCGCGAAATCGACCTCGGCCGGACGGCACGCGATCGTAGCCCGTCCTGCGCCGGCGAACTCCGGCGAGAACGCGTCGCTCACGAATCCCGCTTCGGGGGCCGACTCGAGGACGGCCCTTCCGTCCCGCAGGACGACCGGGATGAAGTTCGACAGCCCGATGAAGCTGAAGACGAACTTGTTCGCGGGCTGCGCGTAGATGTTCAGCGGCGTGTCGATCTGCTGCGTCCGGCCGTCGCGCATGACCATGATCCGGTCGGAAAGCGCCATCGCCTCCGCCTGGTCGTGCGTGACGTAGATGATCGAGAAGTCGTACTTCCGTTGCAGGTCCTTGATTTCGAAGCGCATCTCCTCGCGGAGGTGCGGGTCGAGATTCGAGAGCGGCTCGTCGAGAAGCAGCAATCCCGGGTTGATCGCGAGCGCCCGCGCGAGCGCGATCCGCTGCTTTTCCCCTCCGGACAACTCGTTGGGGTAGAGCTGCGCCTGCTTCACGAGGTTCGTGTTTTCGAGAGAATGCTTCGTGCGGCTCTCGATCTCGCTCCGCGCGACTCCCTTGATCCGGAGCGGGAAGGCGACGTTCTCGAAAACGGTCATGTGCGGCCACACGGCGAATGCCTGGAAGACCATTCCGAACTCGCGCTTCTCGGGCGCGAGGTAATACTTCTTCAGGCTCGACGAGATCAGCCGCCCGCCGACCTCGATCTCCCCCTCCTCGAGATCCTCGAAGCCCGCGACCATCCGAAGCGTCGTCGTCTTGCCGCACCCCGAGGGGCCGAGGAACGAGAAGCACTCGCCCTTTTCGATCGAAAGGCAGAGGTCGTCGACCGCGGTGACCTGCCCGAAGCGCTTCGTCACGTGTCTGAGTTCAACGAACGCCATTGTCATGCCCCCCCGTTGTCGACGCGCTTTTTCCGCTCGAAGAAGCGCTTGATGAGGATCTCGCCGCCGACGATCAGCAGCAGGGCCACTCCGGCGAGCGCGCACGCGTACACCGTCTCGCCGTCCTCGTTGAGCGTATAGATCGCGACGCCGATGGTCCGCGTCGTGGGGCCGTAGAGCAGAACCGACGTCGTGAGTTCGCGCAGCGCGGGAAGGAAGATCAGGAAGAACGCCGCGATCATCCCCGGACGGATCAGCGGAATGACGACGTCCCGAAGGGACTGCCACGGCGTCGCTCCGCTCGCGCGGCTCGCCTCGACGAGCGAGTCGTGGACCTGCTCGAGCGCCGCGCTGTTGGACTTGAGCGAGAAGGCCATGTACCGGGCGATGTAGGCGACGAAGATAATCCACGCCGTGTTGTAGATGTTCACCCCGAACCGGCCGCTCCACGTGAGGATCACGCCGAGCGCGATGACCGTCCCGGGGAGCGAGAAGGGAAGCATCCCGAGGAATTCGAGGAACCACTTTCCGCGGACCTTCATCTTCACGAGGACGTAGGAGATGATCCCGCCCGCGACCATCGTGACGAGCGCCGCGCCCAGGCTGAGGTAGAGCGAGTTGAAGATGGCGTCCTTCGTGAGCTTCCACTTGAACAGCACGTAGTAGAAGTTCTCGAACGTCATGTTGCCGAGCTGGAGCGGCAACCCGTAGGTCTTGAGAAGCCCGACGAGGAAGATCGTCACCGTCGGCATCACGACCGTGACGAGAAGGTAGACGATGCAGAGGACGAAAAGCGGCGTCCTGAGGCCGCGCAGCTTGAGGACGGTCGGCCGGACGCTCTTGCCGGCGATGATCTGGAAGCGTCCCGATGTGACGACGCGGTTCTGCGCGTACAGGATGACCGCCGCCGAGAGCACCAGAATGACGGACATGACCGTCGCGGCGCGGATCGCCGTGAAGCTACCCGCGCTCTGGTGGATGAGTTCGTAGATCTTGGTCGGGATCGTGTAGATCCCCACCTCCGTGCCGAGGATGGCCGGCGTTCCGAAGTGCGCGAGCGAATAGAGGCACACGAGAAGTGCGCCCGACACCACGGCGGGAAGG
>CALFXN010000053.1 GCA_937957815.1 uncultured Synergistales bacterium | reverse complement strand
GACTTCTCGAGGGACGGGGGGTACACGTACGTCTATACGATCGTCGAGCGGAACGGTCGGTTCTTTTTTTCGGCGCCCTCCGTGACCCTGGAGGAGGCGAAGGAACGCAGGTCGTGGTATTTCTACCCCTACGACGACATTCCGAAGGAATTCGTCGAAGCGTTCGAATCCGGTACGCCCCGTTACGTCAGCTACAGGGACCAGTGGGGGACGTTCAGGTCCGTCGCGTGGCCCGAGACGTCCCCCGGGGGGCGCCGCTATCTTTCGTGCGTTGACCAGAGCGTCTCGCACATCGACGCGATGCGTCGCAGGAAGGCTTGGGCGGCGTTTCTGACGGGAGTCTTCTTCTTCGCCCTGTCGCTTCCGACGGCGCTGCTCTACCGCAGACTCATCGTCGCGTACCGGGCGAAATCCGACGAACTGCGGGTACTCTCCGACTCCATCGAAACGCAGATCTGGCGGATCGACTCCCCCGACGAGTACAGCACGGTCAACCGGGCCCACGCGGCGTTCTTCGGCCGGATGCCCGAGGATCTGTGGTTCCGCAGACTTCGGGACATCCTCCCTGAGGCCGCCGCCGCCGTGCTGATCGGAGGAAACGAAGTCGCTTTCCGCGAACGACGCCGGGTGCGATCGGAAGAACGACTCAGGAACGCGGACGGGGATGACCGGCTTCTCTGCGTGACGCGGACTCCCGTGCCCGGACAGGATGGCGAGGTCGGGTACGTCGTCTGTTCCGCGGAAGACATCACGGACCGGAGGAACGCGGAGAACGCGCTCGCCGGGAGCGAGGAGCGCCTTTCCCTCGCGCTGCGCGGCGCCGATCTCGCGCTCTGGGATCTCGATTTCGAGAATAACCGCGCGATCTTCAACGACCGCTACGCCTCCATGCTCGGCTACACGGTCGAGGAACTTCAGCCGCATCTGGAGACCTGGACGCGCGTCGTCCACCCGGACGACTTCGAAATGGTCTCCGGGGTATGGAACGATCATCTCGAGGGGCGGACGCCGTTCTACGAATGCGAGTACAGGCGCGTGTCGCGGACGGGCGAAGTCGTCTGGGTCCTCGATCGCGGGATGGTCTTCCGGCGCGACGAGCGGGGAAGCCCTCTCCGGGTCGCCGGAACGTTGCTCGACGTCACCGAACGAAAGCGGACCATGGAGCTTCTCCGTCTCGCGAAGGAACAGGCGGAAGCCGCCAACCACGCGAAAAGCGCATTCCTCGCCAATATGAGCCACGAGATCCGGACGCCGATGAACGCGATCCTCGGATACGCCCAGATTCTCCAGCACGACGAGTCGCTGACGGACGAACAGCGCGCAGGGCTCGACATCATCGCCCGCAGCGGCGATCATCTTCTGACGCTCATCAACGACGTCCTCGAAATGGCCCGCATCGAGTCAGGAAAAGTCGCGCTCACCGAAGTGTCGTTCGACTTCCACGGGCTTCTCAACGACATCGTGCGGATGTTCCGCATCCGGACGGACGCGCTCGGCGTCGCGCTGAACTTCGGGGAGACCGGGGACATTCCCGCGATTCTCAGGGGAGACGAGGGAAAGATCAGGCAGGTGATCATCAACCTCGTCGGCAACGCGGTCAAGTTCACGGAACGCGGGGCCGTGACGCTGCGCGTCTCGTCGGAACGCCGGGAGGGGGACCAGATCCACTGTTCGATCGACGTCGAGGATACGGGATGCGGCGTTGCGCCGCAGGACCGTGAACGGATCTTCGAGGCGTTCGAGCAGACGGGAAAGGGGAAAAGCATCGGCGGAACGGGGCTGGGGCTTCCGATCAGTCGCCGCTTCGCACGTCTCATGGGCGGGGATATCGAACTCATCAGGACTGCCCCGGGCCGCGGCAGCCTCTTCCGGTTCACGTTCGGCGCGGTCGTGTCGGACCTCTGCGACCCGAAGAATTCGTCGCTGAAACGTCGCGGAACGTGGCGATTCGCCGACGGAGAGCCGAAGCGTTCGGCGCTCGTCGTCGACGACCGGGAAACGAACCGCGTCCTGCTTTCGCGGATTCTGGCGATCGCGGGCTTCTCCGTCCGGGAGGCTTCGGGAGGGGAGGAGGCGCTGGCGCTCGTCGAGCGGGACAGGCCCGACGTCGTCTTCATGGATATCATGATGCCGGGAATGGACGGGGTGGAGACGGCACACCGGATCCGGATCCTCGCGGGCGACTCTCTTCCGGTCATCGCCGTTTCGGCGCGGACGCTCGACGTCGATCGCGAAAGCGTCCTCGCCGGAGGTCTTGCGGGATTCGTCGGCAAACCCGTCCAGGAGGACGAACTCTTCGCGGAAATCCGCAGAGTCACGAAGTTCCGTTTCGTCTTCGTTCCGATCGGGCGACGTCCTGAGCCAGCTCCTCAGGTGCGTGCGCATCCGGACGCCGACGCCCTCGCGCGGATTTCCCCGGAACTCTTCTCTGAACTCGCGGAGGCCGTCAGGGCCGGAGACCGGCAGCGCATTCTCGACGTGGCGGACAGGATCACCGTCGAGGACCGGGCACTCGGCGAGGCGCTGCGCACGATGGCGACGGACTACGACTATCTTTCTCTTTCCGGGATCATCGAAGGGCGGTGACGGGGATGCGATGCGGGGACGCGACGACGAAGATCATGATCGTTGACGACGTGCCGATGAACCTGAAGGTTCTCGACACGATTCTCCGTTCGCTCGGGTATTCGGTTTTCGCGTTTCCGAGAGGGGATATGTTCCTGCGCGCGGCGCGCAACTCGCCTCCGGATCTCGTGCTTCTGGACATCAATCTCCCCGATATGGACGGCTACAGGATCTGTACCCTTCTCAAAGAGGATGCCGCGCTCCGCGACATCCCGGTCATCTTCGTGAGCGCGCTGGCGGAGCCGCTCGACAAGGTCAAGGCATTTGGAGCCGGCGGCGTCGATTACATCACGAAACCCTTCGACCTCGCGGAGGTGCAGGCGCGAGTCACGACGCACCTCGAAATTCACAGACTGCGGCGCGAACTCGAGCGGACGAACCGGGCGCTCGAGGAGCGCGTCCGCGACCAGGTCAGGGAAATCGCGGATTCGCAGCTTGCCACGATCCTCGCGCTCGCGAAGCTTGCGGAATCCCGCGACGACGAGACCGGATGCCATCTCGAGCGCGTCAGGGGGTACTGCAGGATTCTGGCGGAGCGCGTCCACGACGTCGTTCGGGACATGGACCTGCACGCGCACGAACTTTTCGTCCAGTGCATATCGGACGCCTGCGTCCTCCACGACATCGGCAAGGTGGGCATCGAGGACGCGATTCTCCGCAAGCCGGGACGTCTGGTGCCCGAAGAATTCGAGATCATGAAACGGCACACCGTGATCGGCGCGGATACGCTCGAGTCAGTTCGTGTCCGGTATCCGGGGAACCCTTTTCTCTCCATGGGCATCGACATCGCGCGGTCGCACCACGAACGGTGGGACGGATCGGGTTATCCCGACAGACTCGGGGGTACCGGAATCCCTCTCGCGGCCAGGATCATGGCGATCGCCGACGTGTACGACGCGCTTCGCTCCGAACGCTGCTACAAGCCTCCAATGGCGCACCGGGAGTCGGTGAGGATCATCTCCGATGCTTCGGGCAGCCAGTTCGACCCCGATCTCGTCCGTATATTCCTCTCAGTGCAAGCCGCGTTCGAAGCGGCATACCGAGCGGACTCCGTCGCCTGATTCCCGATATTTCCATACCTCCGACGATCTGTTATAATTCAAAAATGTAACCCGGTTGCGATTATTCCATCCCATGCGAGGAGGGGTGCGAATGCGTGTCAGAAACATTCCCGTACGGGAGGCGATCGGCCTGTCGCTGTCCCATGACCTCACACAGATCGATGTCGCGTCAGGATATAAGGGGGCGCGATTCAGGCGCGGCCATGTCGTTTCCGACGATGATATTCCCGCGCTTCTCTCGATGGGGAGGGAGCATCTCTCGATCATGGAGCTCGACGACGACGACGTTCACGAGGACGACGCGGCGCGTGCTCTCGGGCGCGTGCTCTCGGGCGACGGTCTCTCGATGGATGGCCCGGAAGAGGGAAAGTGCCGGCTGAACGCGACGCGGGACGGAATGCTCTTCTTCAATCCGGCGATGGTCGATGCGATCAACGAGGACGTCATGTGGATCCTCGCGACGCTTCCGCCGTTCGTTCCGGTGAAGAAGGGCGAGAATGTCGCCGCGTTCAGGATCCTTCCGCTCACGGTCGGAAAGACGGATGTCGACCGTGCGATCGCGATCGCACGCCCCGTCTCCGTGCTTCCCTTTGCGCCCTTGCGCGTCGGCCTCGTGACGACAGGGCGCGAAATCGCCGAAGGCCGCGTCCGGGATGCCTTTGCGCCGAAACTGGCGGAGAAACTCTCGACTTTCGGCGGAACGCTGCTCGGTCACCTCACTGCGGGAGACGATCCGGCCGAAATCGAGGACCGCATCCGGCAGCTTCTCGACTTGGGCGCCGGGATGGTGGTCTGCACGGGCGGCATGAGCGTCGACGCCGACGACCTCACTCCCGAAGCGATCCGACGAGTGGCCGACCGAATCATTTTCCGGGGCGTTCCGTCGCTCCCGGGGTCGAACCTGATGCTCGCCTATGCGGGGATCGTCCCGATCATCGGAGCTCCCGCATGCGTCGTCCACGACGCATGGACGTCGTTCGACCCGCTGCTCACGCGTCTCTTCGCGAGACGCGAACCGACGCTTGCCGAGGTGCGCAAGTGGGGCGTCGGCGGACTCTGCCGCCGCTGTTCCGTCTGCGGGTACCCCTCGTGCGCGTGGGGAGCTCGTCCGTGAGCGCCGGAAAGGACGCTTCGGATCTTCTGAAGGCGGCGGACGTCAGGACGACTCCCGTGAGGGAGGCGACGCTGAGGGCGCTTCTCGACGCGGAAAGTCCCCTCTCGCAGCGGGACCTCGCGAAAAGTCCGGAACTCGGGCGGGTCAACAAGGTGACGCTCTACCGTACGCTCGAGACGCTCGTTCGGGCCGGAGTCGCGCACAGGGTCATCGGCGCCGACGGGGAATGGCGCTTTTGCGCCCGCGCGGGGGAGAAGGGGCGCTGTGCCGGGAACCATCCGCACTTCCTGTGCCTGAAGTGCGGCAGAATGGAATGCCTCCGGGAACAGCGAATGCCGCGCGTCGATGTCAGGGATGGCTCTGTCGTGGAAGGGAAGCAGCTCATCGTGTACGGAACGTGCCCCGAATGCGGCGGGAAAGGGCGGAACGCAACGGAAGAGTAATGACTCGAAGGAAATAAAAGAAAAAAATTATTTAAGTTTAAAATGCAATCGGGTTGCATTTCCCCGTACTGTGTTTGTTGTGTTTTTTCATCACTCCCCCCATTGACAAATTCACTGACCATTCAGTACATTACAGAGGAAATTGTCCATGCGCGGACGTTTGCGTCCCGCGCATCAGTCGGATGAATGTCGTCCGGTTCGTTCCGAATCGCGGAAAGGAGGGCGCGTGCAGGCGACGGAAAGTCCGGACCGCTTTCGACGGCCCGTATCTCCCGACGCGACCGGGCGGTATGGACGTGGTATCCCCTCGGAACAGCGAGGAACAGGAAAAGGAGGAAATTACGGGATGCAGCTCTATTCGAAGAAGACCCTTGTAATCAACGGTGTTCCCCGAACGGTGATCTCCAATCCCGACGCCCTGCTGGCCGACGTGATCCGGAAACAGCTCGGCCTCACCGGGACGAAGATCGGCTGCGGCCAGGGCCAGTGCGGCGCCTGCAACGTCATCGTCAACGGCAAGGTCGTCCGGTCCTGCGTGACTAGGATGAAGCTCGTCCCCGACCACGCCCATATCCTCACGATCGAAGGCATCGGAACGCCCGACACGCTTCACGCGATCCAGTGGGCGTTCATCGAGAACGGCGCGGTCCAATGCGGCTTCTGCACCCCCGGATTCATCGTCGCCGCGAAGGCGCTCCTCGACGTGAACAAAAATCCGACCCGCGAGGATATCCGCGACTGGTTCATGAAAACAAAGAACCTCTGCCGCTGCACGGGCTACAAGCAGATCACGGACGCGGTCATGGACGCCGCCGCGGTGCTCCGCGGCGAGAAGAAGATGACGGATTTCTCCGGGAAGCTCAATCCGGACGGATCGCTCTTCGGCTCCCGCTATCCGCGGCCGAGCGCGGTCTACAAGGTCACCGGAACGTGGGACTTCGGCGACGACCTCGGGCTCAAGCTTCCGGAAGAGACGCTCTTCTGCGCGCTCGTCCAGGCGGAGGTCTCGCACGCGAACATAAAGGGCGTCGACGCGTCCGAAGCCGAGGCCATGCCCGGCGTGGCGAAGATCGTCACGGCGAAGGACGTCAAGGGAAAGAACCGGATCACCGGACTGATCACCTTCCCGACGAACAAGGGCGACGGCTGGGACCGGCCGATCCTCTGCGACACGAAGGTCTTCCAGTACGGAGACGCGATCGCCATCGTCTGCGCCGACACCTACGAACACGCGAAGGCCGCCGCCGCGAAGGTCAAGGTCGACCTCGAAGTGCTTCCGGCCTACCTGAACGCGATGGACGCGATGGCCGACGACGCGATCGAGATCCATCCCGGCACGCCGAACGTCTATTTCGAGCAGAAGGTCGTCAAGGGCGCCGATACGAAGCCGATCATGCAGTCGGCCGACGTGACGGTCGAGGACGACTTCTACCTCCAGCGCCAGCCGCACCTCACGATCGAGACCGACGTGGGATTCGCGTTCTTCGATGACGAGGAGCGCCTCACGATTCACTCCAAGAGCATCGGCATCCACCTGCACCACGCGATGATCGCCCCCGGCCTCGGAATCGCGCCGGAGAAGCTGCGCCTCGTCCAGAACAACGCGGGCGGAACGTTCGGCTACAAGTTCAGCCCGACGATGGAGGCGCTCGTCGGCGTCGCGGCGATGGCCACGGAACGCCCCGTCTTCCTGCGCTACGACATGAAGCAGCACATCACCTACACGGGAAAACGCTCCCCGTTCTTCGTCAAGATGAAGTACGGCGCCGACAAGACCGGAAAGATCAACGCGATGGAGCAGACCTTCTACGTGGACCACGGTCCGTATTCCGAGTTCGGCGACCTGCTCACGCTCCGCGGAACCCAGTTCATGGGCTCGCCCTACGGCATCGCAAACGTCCGGGGCGCGGGGTACACCGTCTGCACGAACCACGCGTGGGGCTCGGCCTTCCGCGCCTACGGCTCGCCGCAGTCCTTCATCGCGACGGAAGTCCTCGTCGACGAACTCGCCGAGAAGCTCGGCATGGATCCGCTCGATGTCCGCGAAGTGAACGTCCTGCGCCCCGGCGATACCTTCCCGACCGGGCAGGCGCCCGAAGTCTACCCCTTCCCGAAGATGGTCGACATGATCCGGCCGAAGTACGCGGAAGCCGTCCAGCGTGCGAAGAACACTTCGACGGAGACCGTGAAGCGGGGCGTCGGCCTTGCGCTCGGCGTCTACGGATGCGGCCTCGACGGTCCCGACTCGTCCGCTGCGTGCGCCGAGCTGACGCGCGACGGAGTGACGATCTACAACGCGTGGGAAGACCACGGACAGGGCGCCGACGCAGGGACGGTCGGCACGGCGTCGAAGGCGCTCGCGCCGCTGAACCTCAAGCCCTGCCAGATCCACACCGTGATGAACGACACCGCGCTGACGCCGAACAGCGGCCCCGCTGGCGGAAGCCGTTCGCAGGTCATGACGGGCAACGCGGTCCGCGTCGCGTGCGGCATGCTGGTCGCGGCCATGAAGAAGCCCGACGGAACCTACCGGACCTACGACGAGATGGTTGCGGAAAAGCTCCCGCTGAAGTACGAGGGAACCTGGGGCGCGACGATGTGCAAGGCCTGCGACGACAAGGGGCAGGGCGCCCCGTTCCCGGTCTACATGTACGGACTGTTCATGGCGGAGGTCGCCGTCGAACTTGTCACCGGAAAGACGACCGTCGAGAAGCTCACGCTCATCGCCGACGTCGGCAGGGTCGTCAACCGCGACGTCGTCGACGGACAGCTCTACGGAGGACTCATTCAGGGGCTCGGGCTCGCCCTTTCGGAGGACTTCGAGGACATCCGGAAGCAGACCTCCCTCGCCTCGTGCGGTATCCCGTACATCAAGGACGCGCCGGACAACATGGAGCTCCACTATATCGAGAGCGACCGCGAGGACGGACCGTTCGGCGCTGCCGGCTGCGGAGAACTGCCGCTCACGGCGCCGCACCCCGCCATCATCAACGCGATCTACAACGCCTGCGGCGCTCGGGTGACGAAGCTCCCGGCGTACCCGGAGAAGGTTCTCGAGGCCCTGAAGGCGAAAGAGGGCGGCTGCTGCTGAGGCGTGTAACCCGTCGGAGCCGGCGGCTCCCTGAAAACGTCCTTCTAATGAAGCGGGAGGACGGAAACATCGAATAGCGTAACAAGGCGGGGGGCTCTCTCCGCCGGGGCGGACTTTCGCGCCGGCGCGACGGGCCCCCTCGTTCATGACGACAGGAGGAACCCGCATGGGACTGAATGGCGAACGACAGCCGCCGCTTTCGACGGCGCATGAGGAGCTCGAGGCCCGCTGCATCCAGGAGGAAGCGCCCAGATGTCAGGCCGCCTGCCCGGCGCGCGTGGATGTCCGAGGGCTCTGCGCGGCGCTCGCGGGTGGAAACCCGGACGAAGCGCTCAGGATCCTGCGAAAGAGCGTCCCGTTTCCCGAAATCCTCTGCCGGATCTGCGACGAGCCTTGCCGCCCGACATGCCTTCGGGGCGAGAGAGGCGATCAGGTGAGGATACGGATGCTCGAAAGGGCCGCCGTCGAGTTCGGACGCGAGGCTCCGTCGAGGCGTCCGATGGTGCGGAAGAAGCAGCGGATTCTCGTCGCCGGTGGAGGGCTCGCGGGGCTGACGGCCGCGAAGGAACTCGGGCGGAAGGGGTATGCGGTCACGCTTCTCGTTCCGGAGGACCGCGCGGGGGGAGAGCTTCTCGGACTCCCCTGTGCGATCCTCCCCGCGAATGATCTCGAGGTAGCGGTCGCGTCGCTTCCGGAGACGGTGGCCGTTCGGACCG
>CALFXN010000052.1 GCA_937957815.1 uncultured Synergistales bacterium | reverse complement strand
GATGTCTGTATGAGCATTCCGTCATATCTCGGGCTCGAGGTCGAGGTTGGAGAAATAAAGGGTCCCGGAGAATTGTCAACGGTCAGGGAAGCGCTCTTTTTCATCGGTGGGTTGAACTCGTGGGGGATCAACCCTGACCTTCTCGCGATTTCGAACGGAAGTCTGCACGGAACGTACGACACGTCGACAGGGCAGCATGAGGGGATCGATCTCGACCGTACGCTTGAGATTGCCAATGCGATTCGTCCGTACGGAGTGTCTATCGCGCAACATGGCATCTCGGGGACGCCGCTCGCGAAAGTCTCACGTTTCAATCGTTACGGAATCGCCAAAGGGAACGTAGCGACTCTTTTCCAGAACATTGTTTTCGGTCTGAAGATGGACCTTGATACCGGGAATGCTGTCATCGAGAACGGCTCCTACGTTAAAGAGACCGACCGTGGAATTTCCACGGACCTTTGGAACCAGATCGTCGATTGGGCCGACGGAAAGAAATACAGCCGGAAGAGCGGGGATTACAAAAAAGCGAATCTGCCTTTTGGCGAGGCGATCATGAACGAGCCGAAACCGTGTATCGATCGCATCGTTGCGGAGACGGAAGAATGGGCGACGCGCTTCCTGAAGGCGTTTCACGCTGAAGGTACGGCCGAAAAGGTTGTCGAGACGATCGGAAGGCGCCGATATGACAATGCCGCTCCGGAGCGGCAGGTTCTGCACAAGAGAAGCGAGTTCTCGCCAGAAATGGTTCAGCAGGAACATACGAGCGGCGCCGATTATTCGGATTGAATCCGAACCTCCCGATGTCGGACATCGCACGGAATGATCGGGTCCCTCCGAAATCGTGATTCCTGAGAGGAGCGGCCTTCTTCCGGCTTTCGTCGAGGGAGGCCGTTTTTTCGTTCAGGAAGGTGGATTGGATGCGAACAGGAATACTCCAGCGATACGGTGATTTTCTTCCGGTGACTCCGAAAACGCCGAACCTGTCCCTATGTGAGGGATCGACGCCGCTTGTCCGACTGCTCCGCGTCGGGGAAGAGGCGGGAGTCGAGGTATACGCAAAAGTTGAGGGTGCGAATCCGACGGGATCCTTCAAGGATCGCGGAATGGTCCTCGCGGTGGCGAAGGCGCTCGAGGACGGCGCGAAGGGTATCGTGTGTGCCTCGACCGGTAATACGTCTGCATCGGCAGCCGCATACGCGGCTGCGGCCGGGATCCGGTGTACCGTGCTTCTGCCCAAGGGAAAGGTCGCGCTTGGAAAGCTCTCGCAGGCTTTGGCGTTCGGTGCCAGAGCTGTCTGTGTCGAAGGGAATTTCGATATCGCCCTTCAGTTCGCGAGAAAGGCGGCCGATGAGCTCGGTATTACGCTGGTCAATTCCGTCAATCCGTATCGACTCTGGGGACAGCGATCTTCCTCTTGGGAGATCTGCGACGATTTGTCGGACGCTCCTGACTGGCTCATGATTCCCGTCGGGAACGCGGGGAACATCAGCGCGTACTGCGCGGGATTCGAATTTTACAAGGAAACGGGGAGATCGACGAGACTTCCGCGTCTGATCGGAGTTCAGGCCGAAGGAGCCGCCCCGATGGTTCGAGGAGTGCCTGTCATTCAGCCGGAAACCCTTGCCACGGCGATCCGCATCGGCAACCCCGTGAGCGCGGACAAGGCGAAACGCGCCGTCGAACTGACAAACGGAATGTTTCTCTCCGTTTCGGACCGGGAAATCCTCGATGCGCAGCGTCTGCTCGCTTCGACTGAGGGAATTTTCGCGGAACCGGCATCCTGTGCGACGCTGGCGGCTTTTCTCAGGCTTGCCCGCAACCGCAAGATACAGAGAGGTACGAAAGGCGTTCTTGTCCTGACGGGGAACGGTCTAAAGGATCCGGAAGCGCCGATGCACTATCTCCCCGAGCCGGTCAGCGTTGCCGGAAGCTGGGAAGCTATCCTGGAGGTTCTGTCCCGATGAGCCTGCTGCGGATCAGGGTGCCTGCGTCGAGTGCGAACCTGGGGTCGGGATTCGATGCCGTCGGATTGTCGCTTACGCTGTACAACGTGTTCGATGTCGATGAACTCCTTCCGGCCGGTCGCTACGAAACCGAGATCGTAGGGGAGGGAAGCGGGGAACTCGGCAGTTCGAAGAAAAATCTTTTTATCGAATGTTACGAGACGGCGTGTCGCGAATGGGGGTTTGTGCCTCCGGGGCTGCGGTTACGCTGTCTGAACGTGATACCCCTGTGTCGTGGGCTCGGGAGCTCCTCGAGCGCGGTTGTCGGCGGCGTTTGCCTTGCGAACGCCTTGCGCGACCGTCCTCTCTCTCTCGATGAATTGCTCACGCTGATGGTTCGCATGGAGGGCCATCCGGACAATGTGGTTCCCTCATGTATCGGCGGCATGGTCGTCAGCTGTTGGGATGGCACGGATTTGCGCTATGTCCGGATGCCGCGGTTGCCTGTGTCGATTTCGGCGGTCGTCGCCGTTCCGGCCGTTGAAGTGAGTACGGCCGAAGCCCGCAAGGCCCTTCCGGAATACGTTCCGCTCAAGGACGCGGTCTATAATCTCAGTCGTTCGGCTCTCCTCGCGGCATCGTGGGCGACCGGCAACTGGAAGCATCTTCCGTGGGCGATGGAAGATCGCCTTCACCAGCCGTTCCGTGCGAAGCTCTTCCCGGGAGGGGAGGAGATTCTTCGGGAGGTTCGGAGCATTCCGGGGTGTTCAGGAGTCGCGATCAGCGGTTCCGGGCCGAGTGTTATCGCGTTCAGTTCCCGGAATCCCGAGGAAGTGGCACGGCGTATGTGCGCCGTCTTTACGAGAAACGGAGTTCGCTCCAGGTTCTTCATGCTTTCGGAGGACAGGCATGGGGCGACCGTTCAGAAAAACATCTCCGGGGCTGGATTCTACCATCCCCTCAGGACTGGAGGAATGCGTCGGATGGTTTTCCCTGCGGGATCGTGCGTGACGTCGGTTCAGAATGATCGGGGCGTCGTGAAGATTGCGGTTCTGGGAGTGCCGGATGTTCCCGGAGTGGCTTCTCGTCTGTTTTCCGAACTGGCCGATTCCGGAGTCGCGACGGATATGATCGTCCAGAGCGTCATGAGAGGACAGGTAAACGACATCGCTTTTCTCGTCCGGTCGAAAGACCTCAGTCTGGCCATCGACATTACGCGGCAATTTGCCGGAGAGATCGAGGCACAGGGGGTCACCTACGATACCGAAATCGCCAAGGTTACCGTGTCGGGCGAGCAGTTCAGCGAAGGAACCGCGATCGCGTCGAGGATGTTCTCTGTTCTTGCCGACAGGCGGGTCAACATCGACATGATCGGAGCATCATCCCGCGAGGTAACGTGTGTGGTCGCGTCGTCAGATGCGGAGGAGGCCGTGCGGGCGCTCTCCGAATTCTTCGTCGGTCCGGATGAAGACTGAGTGGTTCTCTCTTTGAGTTCACGACGCTTTTCGGTACAATATCTACGCTTCAAAGCAGAGCGCCTCGAGGAGGGTTGGAAATGCGGCTTCGATTGGTCCCGTCCGTTGTGATTTTCATTCTCCTCGCCGGTGTCGCCTTCGGGGCCGAGGTCAACCTGACTGCGGACTCCATGAGATACGACTCGAAGAAAGGGCTTTTTTTCGGAGAGGGCAATGTACGTCTTTCGCGCGCTGGGCTTGTTCTCGTCGCCCGGCTTGTCGAGGGCGATATGGAGGGGAAAAGGGTGCGGTTCATTGGCGATGTCCGGGCCGATGGAAAGTGGGACGATGACGTCGTCGAACTGGCCTGTGAAGAAGTGGCGACGGGGTTCGAACAGACGCGGAATTACCGTTTTTCCGGAGGTGTGCGCGGACGTTTCGGGAAAAGGATGATCGATGCGGATCTCATGGTTTTGTCCGGAGATGCGTTTTCCGTCGATAAAGTTCGTTCCTTCGTCGATGACGACCTCCGGGTTTTTCTCTCAGCCTCGTCGATCGACGGGCATATCGCGAAAGGTGCCGTCACGGATGTGACTGCGCGTGGCGGAGTAGTGGTCAAGTCCAGCCCTAAGAAGGATCTTCCGACGACGATAAAGGGGGCGCGCGCCGTCTACTCGAAGGATCGCGGGAGTATCGTCGTTTCAGGCGGAGTGACCGCGGTTCAGGGAGATCGAACCCTGAGAGCTGAATCTCTCGTGTATTTTTTATCGTCGGGAAAAATCGAAGCCGTGGGGAAGCCGCAGATCATCTTTCCGCTGAAGGGATCTTCCGAGCCTTGACGGACCGCGTTCTCCAGGGGAAGAAGCTCTGCAAGTCGTACAAAGGACGCACTGTCGTCTCCATGGTGGATATCGATGTCCACATGGGGGAGATCGTTGGCCTTCTCGGTCCGAACGGAGCGGGCAAGACGACGACGTTCTACATGATTGTCGGCCTCGTGTCTCCCGATTCGGGGTCCGTGAACATTCGCGACCGGGACGTAACGCAGCTTCCCGTCTACAAAAGGGCGAAACTCGGAGTCGGATATCTCCCGCAGGAGTCTTCCGTTTTCCGGAGTCTGACGGTTCGGGAAAATCTCGAACTGGTTCTTGAGGAATTGGGTACGGAGTTGAAAGAACGTTCCAGCGTCGTCGAGCACCTTCTCGATGAGTTCGGTCTGACCCGGATTGCATCGACGAATGGATACGCTCTGAGCGGCGGGGAACGCCGCCGTGTGGAGATTGCACGTTGCCTCGCGATCATGCCGAATTTCCTGCTGCTCGACGAACCATTTAGCGGTATCGACCCGATC
Source organism: uncultured Synergistales bacterium (assembly GCA_937957815.1). GTDB lineage: Bacteria > Synergistota > Synergistia > Synergistales > Aminobacteriaceae > CALFXN01. The sequence goes on along the minus strand of CALFXN010000052.1, from coordinate 17,008 downwards.
GCGGTCTACGACATCCAGCAGATCATCCTCAACCTTAGGGCGAAGGGATTCGGCATCCTTCTGACGGATCACAATGTCCGTGACACGCTTGCCATAACGGACAGGACGTATCTGATCCACCAGGGGCAGATTGTCATCGAAGGATCGCCCGACGATGTTGCGCAGAGCGAAGTCGCCCGGAAATTCTATCTGGGCGACAGGTTTTCGTGGTAGAGAGGAATGCTTCCGGTATTTCCTGCACTGATGTGCGTGCAGACGGCTTTTACGGCATACTCGACTCCCGGTGTCATCTTCGAGAAGGGCGAGGTGTCGCCCGGTTGAATTCCTATTATGAGGACGGGAACCTCTTTCGGCAGGAAACCGAGAAGAAGCGGAATCGCTATGCCGTGCGAGGAAAAGGAGATTCCGGCGCAGTCTTCCGGTATCACCCGGCGGAAATCTCCCGGCGCGAGCCCCATGTCCATAGCGTCGACAAGGACCAGCGTGGAAGGCATCTTTTTCCTGACAAGGCCGATGTAGTTTTCGGGAGTCGTCTCGCAGACGACCGCGCACACCCCGCGGTCAGACATCCCGAAGAGGCGTTCCGCAACCGCAACGCCCGCAGCGTCGTCCCCATGAAGCGGATTTCCGATTCCCCAGATCATGATCATCGAAGCGTCGTCCTTTCCCGGAGATAAGGAGGTCTCTCGATGCGGTCCCATGTCGCTTCCGTCGTCCGGAATGCCTTCCTGATGATGGCGGGAACGCTGGCCAGCCGCGTTCTCGGCCTCGCACGCGAAATCATAACTGCTGCGTTCTTCGGTGCGTCGAGACAGATCGATGCTTTCAATATTGCGTACACGCTTGCGAATCTTCTCAGGCAGCTGCTTGCCGAAGGCGCCTTGTCCGCAGCGTTTGTGCCCGTCTTTTCCCGAAGTCTCCAGAACGAGGGGCACGAACGGGCGCTTTCTCTCGCCCGTCAGGCCATGGGTGTTCTGCTGATGGCCGGAAGCGCCGTGGTTGCCGCGGGCATCGTCCTCTCGCCCGTTCTTGTGACGTTCATGGCGCCGGGATTCGACGCCGAAAAAACGTCGCTTGCGATTCTTCTGACACGAAGGCTCTTTCCCTTCCTGCTGATCATATCACTTGCCGCGCTGGCGATGGGAGTCCTCAACAGCGTGGATTCGTACTTTGTCCCGGCCATCGCGCCCGGACTCAGCAACATCGTTTATATCGTCATCCTGCTGATCGCCGCTCCACGGTGGGGGATCGATTGTCTCGTGGCGGCGGTTCTCGCGGGAGGGGGCGCCCACTTCCTCCTGCAATGGCATTGGAGCGCACGTATGGGGATGACGCTGGCACCGGTTCTCCCGGATTTCCGGAATCCCGATCTTCGCCGGATGATGGCGCTTTTCTTTCCGTACGCTGCGGGACTTTCGTTGAATCAGGTGAATCCGATCGTGAGCCGGATGTTCGGATCGTTTCTCAGAGATGGAGCGATTTCTGTGCTGAATTACGCCAATCGCGTCATTCAACTGCCCCTCGGTCTCTTCGTCGTCGCGATCTCGCAGGCTGTTCTGCCGGAGCTGTCGCGATGTGTCTCGCGACCGGACGAATTCAGGGAAATTCTGCGCGACTCGATTCGTTTCGCGCTTTTTATTGTTTTCCCGGTTACGGTAGGATTGGTACTCGTATCCGACGAGATGGTCCACCTGCTGTTCTTTCGTGGCGCTTTCTCGGTGTGGGCATGGCACGCGACGGCATCTTCCCTCGCACTGTATTCCGTCGGACTTCCCGGCATGGCGTGCACGACCGTCGTGATGCGCGGGCTGTACGCTAAAGGGCTTCCGGGAGAGGCCCTTCGCGTGACTCTGATCAGCGTCGTGGGCAATCTCGTGATGAGCTTCCTGCTGGTCCGCTTCTTCTCGTTCGAGGGGCTCGCGTTTGCGACGTCGGCGGCGTTCATTCTCTCCGGCGCAGCCGGGATTTTCTTTCTTTCCTCATCCGTCGGAGGGGCGATCGGAATCTTTCGTTTGGGGTGGACGTCGAGGATTGTCTGCGTTCTTGGATTCATGGCAACGTCCATCCTGATTCTCAAAAGATGGATCCCTTATCCGCTCGACGGGAACAGTCTTGCGAGAGCGTCCTGGCTTCTCGGGATCATGATCGCCGGAGCGATCGTGTACGGAGGGCTGACGTCCCTTCTCGGGTTTCAGGAGTGGCAATGGATTCGTCGCGCTCTCGAGAGAAAGCGATCAAAAGAGATTCGCTGAGAAAACAGCGGAAGGAGATGATTTTTCAATGGCAATGACGAGAAAACTAACATTTTGTACGGTGTTCATAGCGTTGATGGTGCCATGTTTCGGCGTCGCTCTGGCGAATGACGTCGAGGCGATGCTCTCGCAGAGAACGACGTCGCTCTGGATAGAAGGCGACAGGCTCGGCGACATGGTCATCGGGGCCCGGACCCTGATGGAATTCATATACGTCGACAGCGCGCTCTCACGGGTCGCCGCGGAAAACGGTCCGGACGTCCCGGACTGGTTGAACTGGCATGCCCATCATTTCGGCACGAAAGCGACGAAGAAGAGGGTTCTTCTGATCGTTCGTTTCGAAGCACGGAAACGATGGGATCTCGATCCGACCAGGATTCGCATTAACGACAGGAACGTCGTTGCGGAGGATATCCTTTCCCCAAAGGATCTCATTCCGACGGGAGAACTCCCACCCGGCTCGGCTGGATCCTTCGCGATCGGAATTCCCGTTGCCGCGTTTGCGGGAAAGGACGGCGTTTCCGTTGCTTACGGAGAATACTCGACGAATCTCCTCATACCGGGAACGAGGAAATGACGCCCTTTCTGACGCTGGGTATCGAAACGAGTTGCGACGATACCGGTGTTGCACTGCTTGAAGGCGAACGCCTGGTCCGCTCGGAGCGCCTCTCGAGCCAAATAACGACGCACGCGCCGTTCGGGGGAGTCGTCCCGGAATATGCGTCCCGCATGCATCTCGAAGCGACGATTCCTCTCGTCTGCGATGTTCTCGCCGAAGGCGGCGTTACGGATCCGCGAAGAGAGCTCTCCCTGATTTCCGTAACGGCCGGGCCGGGACTCATGGGGTCATTGCTCGTTGGAGTCATGGCGGCAAAGGGACTATCGGCTGGTTGGGGAACACCGATTCTCGGCGTCAACCATCTCGAAGGACACATATTCGCGAATGTCGTAACTTTTCCGGACCTGCATCCTCCGTTTCTCTGTCTGATCGTATCGGGCGGGCACACTGAAATCGTTCGCGTGAGGGATTACGGCGACTACGCCGTGATTGCGAGAACGCGGGATGATGCCGCCGGCGAGGCCTACGACAAGGTGGCGAAACTCCTGAATCTCGGGTATCCGGGAGGGCCCGTCGTCGATCGACTCGCCGCATCGGGAGATTGCGACCGCTTCCCGTTCCCGGTTCCCCTCAAGCACGATCCAGTTCTCGCGCTCAGCTTCAGCGGGCTCAAAACCGCGGTTCTCTGGGCTCTCAGAGACTACGAGGGAAGAGAAAGCGAGATCCCGGTCGCGGATGTGTGTGCGTCTTTCCAAAAGGCCGCGATTGATGCGATCGTCTCAAAGGTCGATCTTGCAGTGCAGGAAACGGGAATACGGTCGGTCTGTCTCGCGGGCGGCGTCGCGGCCAATTCGGCGTTGCGCGCGGCCGTTTCCGGCAGCCGGCGCTTCTCAGCCTGGTATCCTCCGCTGAACAGGTGTACCGATAATGCCGTCATGATCGCCGCCGCAGGATACAATGCGTTCCGCCGCGGGAGTCGCTCATCATGGGAATTAAGTGCCGATCCCTCGTGGGAGCTCCCTTTTGAAGAACTGAATATAATAAAGGAAAAGCATGAAAAAACAAGATGACTCGCCATAACTAGCAATAATTCGTCGAGAACCGCCTTGAAGATGCGAACTCCTGAAGGTAGTATCTATCGCGTTCGATTAGCACTCCTTGTTACTGAGTGCTAACACATTTCGCAAAAACGTCTTGCAGGAGGGATTGTAGATGCATCTGAAGCCGCTTGGAGACAGAATCGTCGTCAAAGTCGTCAGCAAAGAGGAACGGACCAAGGGAGGAATTGTTCTTCCCGACACCGCGAAGGAGAAGCCGCAGGAAGGCGAAGTTATGTCCGTGGGCACCGGCAAGGTCCTTGAGAACGGCCAGAAGCTTCCGCTTGAGGTCAAGGTCGGCGATCGCATCATTTTCAGCAAATATGCCGGAACCGAAGTCAAGATCGACGGCGAAGAATACGTCATTTTCAGTGAACGCGACGTCCTTGCCGTTATCGAGAAGTAGCACACCAGACTCTGGAATCTTTCAAGGAGGGTATTCACATGGCAAAAATGCTTTCTTTCGGTGAAGAAGCCCGTCGCGCGATGCTTCGGGGAATCGATAAAGTTGCCGATACCGTCGGCGTCACACTTGGCCCCAAGGGGCGCAATGTCGTGCTCGAGAAGAAGTTCGGATCTCCGACGATCACCAATGACGGCGTGACCATCGCCAAGGAGATCGATCTCGAGGATCCGTACGAGAATACGGGCGCGCAGCTTTTGAAGGAAGTCGCCTCCAAGACGAACGATATCGCCGGTGACGGAACCACGACCGCAACGGTTCTCGCCCGTTCGATCATCCGTGAGGGAATGAAGAACGTCGCCGCCGGGGCGAACGGAATGCTCATGCGCCAGGGGATCGAGCGCGCCATCGATATTTGCGTCGACGAACTCAAAAAGAAAGCCATTTCCGTCAAGAACCGCGACAAGATCGCCCAGGTCGCCTCGATTTCCGCGAATGACAAGGCCGTAGGTCAGCTGATCGCCGAGGCCATGGCGAAAGTCGGCGAGGATGGAGTCATCACGGTCGAGGACAGCCAGACCGTCGGAACGACGCTTGAGATGGTCGAGGGGCTTCAGTTCGACAAAGGGTACATCAGCCCCTATATGGTTACGGATCCCGAGAAGATGGAAGCCGCGCTCGACGATGCCTACATTCTTATCCATGACGGAAAGATCAGCAATATCAAGGATCTCCTTCCGACGCTCGAGAAGGTCGTTCAGACAGGGAAGCCTCTTCTGATCATCGCCGAGGATGTCGAAGGTGAAGCCCTCGCGACGCTTGTCGTGAACAAGCTGCGTGGCGTCATGCAGGTTGCGGCCGTGAAAGCTCCGGGATTCGGCGACAGACGGAAGGCCATGCTTGCGGACATCGCTATCGTCACAGGCGGCCAGGTCATCAGCGAAGAAGTCGGAATCAAGCTCGACAGCGTCGATCTCTCAATGCTCGGACGGGCGAAGAAGATCCGCATCAAGAAGGAAGAGACGACGATCGTCGAAGGTGCCGGCAACAAGGACGAAATCAAGAAGCGCGCCGCTCAGATCAAGAAGGAGATCGAAGACTCCACGTCCGACTACGACAAGGAAAAGCTCCAGGAACGTCTTGCGAAGCTCGTCGGCGGTGTGGCGGTTATCCAGGTCGGTTCCGCGACCGAGACGGAGCAGAAGGAACTCAAGCACCGTATCGAAGACGCGCTGAACGCGACGCGCGCCGCGGTAGAGGAAGGAATCGTCGCTGGCGGTGGAGTGGCCCTTCTTGCCTGTTACGAGCCGCTCGAGAATTATGCCGCCACGATCGAGGGCGACATGAAGACGGGTGCGCAGATAGTCCTGAAGTCACTGACCGCTCCGCTTCACCTGATCGCCGATAACGCTGGCTTCCAGGGTGACGTCGTTGTCGAGAAGGTAAAGAGCCTGAAGAGCGGATTCGGGTTGCAGGCCGTGACCGGCGAGTATGTCGATATGATCGATGCCGGAATCATCGACCCCGTGAAGGTGACGCGCAGCGCTCTCCAGAACGCCGGTTCGATTGCCGCGATGGTTCTCACGACGGAAGCCATCGTTGCCGACAAACCGGAAAAGAAGGAGCCCGCGATGCCCAAGGGTGGCATGGGCGGCATGGAAGACATGTACTAGAATCAGGCAATCTGAAAAGCCCCCGCGAAAGTGCGGGGGCTTTTTTTGTTCGATCGGTTTTCTGCTATGATACGTTACGGATCCAGAAATGACGATACGGAGGAGATCCCGTGGAAAACATAATAATTCTCGATTGCGGGTCGCAGTTTACGCAACTTATTGCGCGACGGGTCCGAGAACTGGGAGTTCACAGCGAGATACTGCCGTGGGACGCCGAGGAAGGTCGTATCCGTGCGGGAAATCCTGTGGGGGTGATTATTTCAGGAGGGCCGCAGAGCGTGACGGAGCCTGACGCGGCGGATATCGACGACGTCGTCTTTTCACTGGACGTTCCCGTCCTCGGCATCTGTTACGGGATGCAGCTCATGACCCGGAAGTTCGATGGCCGCGTTTCGTCCGGTGCATCCAGGGAATACGGACGGATGCGAATCGGAAGGAGGCCGCGACCGTCGCATCTTCTCGATGGACTTCCCGATTCATTCGAGGTCTGGATGAGCCACGGAGACCATGTCGATCGAATTCCGGAGGGATTCGAGCTCCTGGCGGAAACGGAAGGACAGGTACCTGCGGTTATGGTGGATGAGGGGCGTGCTCTGTACGGCCTTCAATTTCATCCTGAGGTTGCCCATACGCAGCACGGGAACGACATCCTGTCGAATTTTCTGTTCCGTATCTGCGGATGCAAGGGAGACTGGGATCTCGGAGACTGGGTCGACAGAATGGTGCGGGAGATTTCTCAAACGGTGGGAGACGGCCGCGTTCTTTGCGCATTATCGGGAGGAGTGGATTCGACGGTCGCTGCCGTTCTAACATCGAAGGCCGTAGGCGACCGCCTGAGCTGCGTCTTCGTCGACAACGGCCTTCTCCGTCTGGACGAAGCCGCCTCCGTTCTCAACGGATATTCGAAACTCGATCTGAACGTCAGGTCTGTCGACGCTTCCGAACGCTTCCTGTCCGCGCTCAGAGGCGTTTCCGATCCCGAACGGAAACGGAAGATCATTGGCGAGACGTTCATTCGCGTTTTCGAGGCAGAGGCATCCTCGGTGCAGGATGCGCAATGGCTGCTTCAGGGGACGCTGTATCCCGATATCATCGAGAGCGGGCATAAGGGGAAGAGCGCTTCCGTAATCAAGAGTCACCACAATGTCGGTGGATTACCTGAGAACATGAGGTTCGAGGTTCTCGAACCTCTCCGCGATCTGTTCAAGGACGAAGTCCGGAAGATCGGGGCCTTACTCGGAATTCCGTCATCCATTCTTACGAGAAAACCCTTCCCGGGGCCCGGACTCGCGGTCCGGTGTCTCGGAGATGTAACGCGGGAGCGACTGGATGCCCTGAGAAAAGCGGATGCGATCTGTACCGATGAACTGTCCCTCTGGGAAGGCTATGCGTCGGTGTGGCAGGCATTCTGTGTCCTCTTGCCGGTTCGCACCGTTGGGGTCATGGGAGATTCGCGAACCTATTCCGAAGCCGCGGTCGTACGGGCAGTTGAATCGTCAGACGGAATGACTGCGGATTGGGTCCGGATTCCGTACGATATTCTCGATCGTATCGCCCGCCGGATATGCAACGAGGTCCCGGATATCAACCGGGTCGCACTCGATATCACGAGTAAACCGCCTGCAACGATCGAATGGGAATGACGGTTCGTTCCGCACGGTTCGGATGAAGCTGTAGCGGAATGCAGGAAAGGAGCGTGATTGTTTGCACAGTGAAAGTACTCGGGATGACAGAAAGATTCGCGGGTGGTTTATTCCGTTTTTTCTGACGTTTCTCCTTTTGGGGGCTCTTTCGTATTCCGTAACTCGGAATCTTCTTCAGCCGCTTGCGTGGTCCGCACTTTTGTCATTTTTCGTTCTGCCGGTATACAGATTCCTGAACAATCGGCTTCTCAGGGGACGGTATCCCAGCGTCGCCGCCACGATCACGAGTACTCTCGCCTTTGCGCTCGTCCTGATACCAGCCGTCATCATCGGCGTCGTTGCCGCGCGCGAGGGGATCCGCTTCTACGGTAGGATCGCGGACATTCTCGGGTCGATGACGCCGGGATCCACCTCCTATATTTCCGTCTTTGTTCCCGATGTGATTCTCGCGAAGGTTCAGCCGCTCCTCGACCAGTACCCCTACCTCAAAAACATGGTCGAACAGGTCGGAACGTGGGTTACATCCACGATCGCCGAAACGTCGAAATCCTTTCTCGGAAATGCGTTCAGTATCGTATACAATCTTGTCATCATCATGGTCGCCTCGTTTTTCATGATACGTGATGGACATCTGATCGTCGATTACCTTATGGATATCATGCCGCTTCCTCTGAGAGAACGCGAGGCTTTTCTCTTCCGAACGAAGCAGATCCTTCAGGGCGTCGTATTCGGAGTCGTCCTCACCGCCGGCATTCAGGGAACTCTCGGAGGAATGGGATGGTGGTACGTGGGGTTGCCATCTCCGGTTCTCTTCGGAGCGATGATGGCGTTTATGGCCTTGATCCCCCTTGTAGGAACCCCTTCGGTATGGCTTCCCGGATCTCTGTACCTCCTGTATTCGGGCAATATGAAAGGGTGTATCGTCCTTCTTCTGTGGGGTGTGTGTGTCGTCAGCATGGTGGATAATTTTATCCGCCCTATTTTCATCTCCGAGGGTGGAAACGTGCATGTTCTCATCGTGTTCGTCGGAGCGCTCGGAGGCCTTGCCGCATGGGGATTTCTCGGAATTTTCCTCGGCCCTTTGAGTATCAGTATGTTCGTCTTTATTCTCGATAGTTACAGAAGAATGTGGAAGACCTACGTGGGGGAGAAAACCCCGGAGAGAGAGGCCGTTTCCACAAAAGAACGCAGAACGTGATCCTGGAAAAGCGGGGTGGTTGCGTATCGGTTGTTTTTGTGGAGGGAAATAACTATAATTGTTCCCGTTGTGTATTCTTCAGGCCCGCCCGAAAGGCAGGCAGTCTTGTTGTGAGTTTTCTTCCGGGGAGGTTTCATTGATGGGTGTGTTCGTTATCCTGCTTACCGTAGTTACGGGTATCCTGGCGCTGGCGTATGCGTTCAAGACGTACCAGAAAATCATGAGCTTCAATGTCGAAAACGATCGGATCGTCGAGCTTTCGGATATTATCCACAGAGGGGCAATGGCTTTTTTGTTTCGTGAGTATAAGTGGCTTTTCCCGTTTGTCATCGTCGTTGCCGGATTGCTCGGATGGCAGGTCGGTGTCGCTTCCGCCGTTTGTTTTGTCTTGGGAGCTCTCTGCAGCGCCGCTTCCGGTTTCTTCGGAATGATCGTCGCGACGCGGGCGAACGGAAGGACTTCATTTGCGGCGATAACGGGCGTCAATGAGGCGTTGGGGATTGCCTTCGGCGGTGGCAGTGTCATGGGGATGTCCGTCGTCGGAATAGGCGTTATCGGAATCGCGGTTTGTTACATGATCTTTCAGGATGCGAACATTATCACGAGCTTCGGCATGGGAGCCAGTTCGATAGCGCTCTTCGCCCGCGTCGGAGGTGGGATCTACACGAAAGCGGCCGACGTCGGCGCGGATCTCGTCGGCAAGGTCGAGGCCGGAATCCCGGAAGACGACCCGCGGAATCCCGCCGTCATCGCCGACAATGTCGGTGACAACGTCGGTGATATCGCTGGAATGGGCGCCGACCTTTTTGAATCCTACGTGAATTCGATCATTGCTGCAATGGCGGTCGGTATTTCCGTGTATGGCGGCCGCGGAGTCGTGTATCCGCTGATGATCGCAGCGGTCGGCATCGTTGCGGCTCTGCTCGGAACCATGTTCGTCAAGGTCGATGGATCCGGCAACAAACATCTTCAGCCGTACATCGAGAAGCTGAACCGAGGCGATCCTGCTGCGGCACTTCGGAACGGGACGTTCATCACCGGCGGCATCCTGATTGTCGTCTCTCTCGTGATTACGAAGGCGATGCTCGGCGATCTCAACATCTTCTGGGCGGTTGTATCCGGCGTTGTCGCGGGTGTCCTCATCGGCTTCGTCACAGAGATTTACACGTCGGGCGACTACGGGTCCGTCAAGCATATCGCACAGGCGTCCGAGACGGGACCGGCCACGGTGATCCTGTCCGGATTAGCGGTCGGCATGAAGTCGACGGTCATACCGGTATTCCTCGTGTGTGCGTCGATTCTCATCAGTTTCAAGTTCGGCGGACTGTACGGCATTGCGTGCGCGGCGGTCGGAATGCTCTCGATTACCGGTATGGCGCTGAGCGTTGACGCCTACGGCCCCATCGCGGACAACGCGGGCGGAATCTCCGAAATGAGCCACCTTCCGCCTGAAGTCCGAAAGATCACCGATAAGCTTGATTCCATCGGAAATACGACGGCAGCTATGGGGAAGGGACTTGCGATCGGATCTGCCGCCCTGACGGCGCTCGCTCTTTTTGTCGCGTTTGCCCATTCGGTCAAACTGACATCGATCGACCTTCAGGATCCGAAGGTCATGGCGGGGCTCTTCATCGGAGGTATGTTGCCGTTCCTTTTCAGTGCGCTTTCCATCGAAGCGGTCGGCCAGGCGGCGCAGGCGATGATCGACGAGGTCAGACGGCAGTTCCGCGAAATTCCTGGGATCATGGAGGGAACCGCACGGCCGGAATACGAGCGATGCGTCGATATTTCGACGGCTGCAGCCCTTAAGAAGATGGTGATTCCGGGACTCCTTGCGGTCGTTTCTCCTGTTCTGGTCGGATATCTTCTTGGCGCTCAGGCACTCGGCGGACTCCTTGGCGGTTCGATCGTGACGGGAGTCATGCTCGCGATTTTCATGGCGAACTCGGGCGGCGCCTGGGATAACGCCAAAAAGTACATCGAAGAAGGGCATCACGGCGGAAAGAAAACACCGCAACATGCCGCGGCTGTCGTCGGCGACACCGTTGGCGATCCCTTCAAGGACACGGCCGGTCCGAGTCTGAACATCCTCATCAAACTCATGTCCGTTATCGCTCTGGTATTGGCGCCTCTCTTCATATAGAAATCGAATACACAAAGACCCGTTTGGCGGGGGGAGGGACGGAGGTCCCTCCCCCCGCTCTTCATCGAAATGGGAGGGCTTATGTCCGATTCAGTGCAACGCGTCAAGGAACGTCTCGATATCGTCGAGGTCATCGGGGAATATGTCCGACTCCGGAAGGCAGGGAAGAACTACCAGGGGCTGTGTCCCTTTCATTCCGAAAAAACGCCTTCCTTCTCGGTATCCCAGGAGAGGCAGACCTATCATTGCTTCGGATGCAACAGAGGGGGGGATGTAATCAGTTTCGTCATGGAGATTGAGGGACTCGATTTCCCATCGACGCTGGAGATGCTTGCGGAAAGAGTCGGAGTCGAACTCCCGAAGCATGAAAAGAGAGAGACGCGTACACTGACGGATGTCATGGAAGCGACGTTGCGCTGGTTTCGCGACCGTCTCAGGGATCGCGAAGGAGAGGTCGCTCGTGCATATCTGAAACGACGGAATTTCGCGTCTCCGGAAATCCTCGATCGGTTTTCCATAGGATGGGCCCCATCATCCTGGGATGGGCTCTGGAGTTTCCTGCAGAAAAACGGAGTGTCCTCGAAGGATGCAACTGATTGCGGTCTTGTAATGCAGGGGAAGCACGGTGTATACGATCGTTTCCGCGGACGAATCATCTTCCCGATCAGAGATGGCTCCGGGAGGCTCGTGGCGTTCGGCGGACGCATCATCGACGGAGAGGGCGCGAAGTACATCAACAGTCCCGAAGGGGTTTTGTACAGCAAGAGGAAGACGCTCTATCTCCTCAACGATGCCAAGCAGTCGATCCGGGAGAAGAAACGTACCATTCTTGTCGAAGGGTACATGGACGCTCTTCGTCTCCAGACGTGTGGGTATTCCGAGGCGGTCGCCTCACTCGGAACGTCACTGACCGAAGAACAGGCGGAACAGCTTCATCGCCTTGCCGACCGGTGCCTCATCTGTTATGACGCCGATGCGGCGGGACAGGAAGCGACGATCCGGGGCATGTATATTCTCCGGAAGGCAGGACTTTCGGTTTCCGTTGTCAGGATCCCCCTCGGCAAGGACCCCGACGAACTCCTCCAGACTCCGGATGGCCTCTCTCTATTTGATGCGGCCGTGCAGAACGCACTCCCTCTTGTTTCATACCACATAGCGATGCGTCGGGGAGAACTCGACTCTCCGGAGACGAGGAAACGGGCGACGGACGATATTATTGAGACGTTGAGATCGCTTGGACCTGTGGATGCTGAATGTCACATCGCAGAGGCCGCGAAGGCTCTGGGAGTTTTTCCGCACGTTCTCAGGTCGCTTCTCGCCGCTTCTGTGCCGGGCCGAAAAGAATCGGAAACGGACGCAATGATGGCGAAGGGAAAGAGTTCCGGTCCGAAAAAGACGGAGGCGTATCCGCACATGGAGGCCGCGCTCTGCTACATGCTCTGGCGAGACGCAGCGAGACGGCGTGACTGCGATCCCGGCCGACTGTTGGGACTCCTGTCACATGAAACGGTGCGCAATGTCGCGGAGGCGATTCTTTCGGGGTCATCTCCACAGGATCTCGAATCCCAGTGGCTTTCGATGGGCGAGAAAGTTCCCCTGAACGTTCTTGCGCTCGGAGGAGAGGCTTCGGAAGCATTCGGCGGTTGTGACGGATGGAATATCCTGCTTGCCGAACTTGGGCGCCTTCGCGATAAAAGGGAGTATGAACTCCTCCGGGAGTCAATGCAACGCGGCGTTGCAACAGCGGACGGAATTAAACGTTTCGGCGAACTCGGTGCCGCTCTCAAGCGAACGGGAAGGAGCAATTGAAATGAGAAGCGATGTTTTGCTATACTCTTCCGGGTTTGTGTCTCTCTGAACATGATACGAATTGATCTGTTTCTGAAGCTATCCCGTCTCGTCAAAAGACGGACGATTGCGCAGGAAATGGTGGAAATCGGAGCGGTCAGGATCAACGAGCGCTCCATAAAAGCGGCTTCTCCTGTTCAGAGGGGAGATATCGTCGATGTTGCCTATGCAACGCGTCTCGTACGTATCCGCGTTCTTGAGGATGACGAGCCGCGGCTCAGAAGAGCCGGGATCATCGCTTTTGAAGTTATCGAGGAACGGAAAGTCGATCCGGCGACGCGGCCGTGGTAGGAACGATTGTTTTCCGCAGGGCGGAGAGAAGGGAGGAAGTTGATGAGTTCTATTATCGGCGTTCATGGTCGGGAAATACTTGATTCCAGGGGAAACCCGACCGTAGAAGTCGAAGTCTGGACTGAGGATGGTGTTCTCGGGCGAGCGTCCGTTCCTTCCGGGGCGTCGACGGGATCTTTCGAGGCAATCGAGCTTCGCGACGGTGGAACGAGATATTGTGGCAAGGGAGTCGTTGAAGCGCTTTCCTCCGTCAACGATACGATAGCCCCTGAGATTGTCGGCATGGACCCTTCTTCACAGGAAGAAATCGACATGGCGATGATCGATCTCGATGGTACTGCGAACAAGTCAAGATTGGGAGCCAACTCCATTCTCGGCGTTTCGCTGGCATGTGCCCGCGCGGCTGCCGTCGAGCAGGATGTTCCGCTCTGGTCCTATATCGGTGGTCTGGGGCCCTTCGTTCTTCCGACGCCTCTCATGAATATCGTGAACGGCGGGGCGCACGCCGATAACACGCTCGATATTCAGGAGTTCATGATTGTCCCCGCAGGCGCTCCGGATTTTCCCGAGGGATTGCGGACGGCAGTTGAGATCTATCATACCCTCAAGGGGATTTTGAAGAAAAGGGGACTGAGTACCGGTGTCGGAGACGAGGGAGGCTTCGCCCCGAACCTCGCGACGAATCGTGAAGCACTTTCACTGATCGTGGAGGCGATATCGAAGGCCGGGTATGAACCCGGCAGGGATGTTTTTCTCGCTCTCGACGTAGCGGCGTCCGGGCTCTACGGTGACGGCGTCTACACATTCGAAGGAGAGGCGCGGAGATTCTCCCCTGAAGAACTCGTCGCCTACTATGAAGATCTGGTTCACGAATTCCCGATAGTTTCCATCGAAGACGGAATGTCGGAAGAAGATTGGGATGGATGGTCACTTCTCACGGGACGTCTCGGAAAGAAGATCCAGATAATTGGAGACGATCTGTTCGTTACCAACCCCGATCGTCTTTCTCGTGGAGTTCGTGAAGGAATTGCGAACTCGATTCTCATCAAGCTCAATCAGATCGGAACGTTGACGGAAACATTGCGTGTCATCGACATGGCTGTCCGGAACGGATATTCTCCAGTTATTTCGCATCGTTCCGGCGAAACGGATGATTCATTCATAAGCGATCTTGCGGTCGCCACGGCCGCCGGACAGATAAAGACCGGCGCTCCGGCACGAATCGATCGGGTCGCGAAATACAATCAGTTGTTGCGTATTCATGAAGAACTGGGCGAAAAGAGCGTTTATGCCGGAACCTCACGCATCCGCTGTGCGCTCTGACACTGTCTTTTTTGCCGAAAATATCCTGATGGAGGTGTTTTGAATGAAGCGTATCGTCGCAACAAAATCCGCCCCCGCCGCCGTTGGCCCGTACAGTCAGGCGATCGTCGCCGGTGATTTTGTTTTCTGTTCGGGGCAGATTCCCATCGATCCGGAAACCGGCACGATGGTTGCCGGAGGATTCGCCGAACAGACGGATCAGGTGTTGAAAAATGTCAGTGCTCTCCTGGCATCCGAAGGACTTTCACTCCGGAATGTCGTCAAGGCTACCGTATTTGCGACGGACATGGGAGCATTCCCTGTCGTAAACGAGGTTTACGCGCGTTTCTTCACGTCAGAGCCGCCCTCGCGCTCATTCGTTCAGGTTGGAGCCCTGCCGAAAGGAGCACTTGTGGAGATCGAGGTCATTGCGTATAAGGGGTAATGAAGGCGGGCGTATTCTGGGACGGAGGGCGGAAAGCATGAGAATTGCCGAGCCGACGGTGGAGCGTCTTGTACAGTACCATCGTCTGCTGGAACAACTCTCCTCTGAGGGAAGAAAAGTCGTTTCCTCGCAAGAGATCGGTCAGATGTTATCGCTCAAGGCAAGTCAGGTCCGGAAGGATCTGTCGTACTTCGGCGAAATCGGAAAACGAGGCGTCGGATACCACGTCGATCGCCTGTTTGAACATGTGAGTGAAATTCTCGCATCCCCGAAGAAGTGGCCGATCGCGCTCGTCGGAGTCGGGAGATTGGGCGAGGCGTTGCTCGGACATCGGGCTTTCAGGAGCGAGAAGTTTGACATTCAGGCACTCTTTGATATCGCTCCGGAGAAGATTGGAACGAAAATCATGGGAATCCCCTGTTACCACATGGATTCCGCGGCGGACGTTATCCGGAAGCTGAGTATCCAGGTAATCATCCTGACGGTTCCCTCCTCTGTTGCGCAGTCGTGTGTGGACAATCTGACATCGGTCGGCGGTGTACGCGGAATACTGAATTTCTCTCCCGTTTCTATCGTAACCCCACCCGACGTTCTCGTTTACAGTGTGGATATCTCCGTCGAACTTGAAAAGCTTCTCTTTTACCTCAAGGATTGCGAAGAGTGACCCTTTCCCCGGGTGGATGGTACAATAAAGCGCCAAATATTGCGGACGGCAGCATATCGATAGAGGAGGCGTGTGTCTTTGAATCAGCAGCAATGCGGACAAATGGCTGGAGGTCAGGGAGGAGCGCAGGGGGGCATTCTGGGAATGCTGTTCCCTTTGGCTCTTTTCGTTCTCATCTTCTACTTCTTCATTATCCGCCCGCAGAAGAAGCGGCAACGGCAGCATGACGAGCTTCTCGCGTCCATGACGCGCGGTGATCAGGTAGTAACTGCGGGAGGTTTCTTCGGAGTCATACGGGAAGTCAAGGACGACAGTTTCATCATCGAGATTTCCGATGGCGTCAAGGTCCGGATCCTCAAGAGCTCCGTATCGAGCAAGCGTTCGACGGAGGCGCCGAAATCATCGGGAAACGAACCCGCGAAAGAAGAAACTCCTGAGAAATAAGCTCTTTGCAATTTAGAGGATCTGACAGATATAGCGGCGTCGGGCGTCCGCTATATCTGTTTTCCTTATTGTATTGTTATGTGCGTCCATTCTATATGCAGTTCTCGTGAGGAGGAATTTGGGATGCTGAGAAAAGACCGATGGCGGCTAGGAATCGTTTTTTTCGTAGTCGTGGCCGCCCTCGTCGCAGTTTTTCCCGTCAACGGGAGAATCAAGCTCGGTCTTGACCTGAAAGGCGGAGCGCATATCGTTCTCCAGGCGAAAGGTACTCCGGAAAACCCGGTGAATGAGGACAGCCTGGCGCGTTTGCTCGCTGTGCTCCGAAACAGAATCGACCAGTATGGCGTCGCGGAGCCCGTCATCCAGCGACAGGGGCGAGACCGTGTAATCATCGATCTCCCGGGCGTTCAGGATCCTGAAGCGGCGCTTGAGCTGATCGGAAAGACAGCTCTTCTCGAGTTCCGCAAGGTTCTCGAAGCGACTCAACCGGTCCCGCCCGGACCACAGCGCAAGAATTACGGAAGCGACGACGAATTCAATCAGGCGAAGAAGCGTTGGGATGCCGCGAAAGCGGACATCGACGCGCAACGCGATTCTCTGAAAAAAAAGGCGAATCCGTTCGAGGGGATCATCGTCGCCTCGGATTCAGACGGAAGAGCGTTTCTCCTCGGCAAGGCCCTTGTCAGCGGGAAGCATCTGAAAGATGCGAAAACTTCCTATGACAATATCGGACGTCCGGTCGTCACTCTCGCATTCAACTCCGAAGGGGCGGATCTCTTCGACAAGGCGACTGCAGATAACGTCGGAAAGCAGATCGCGATCGTTCTCGACGGTCTGGTCGTTTCGGCGCCGGTTGTTCAGGAGCGAATCAGCGGAGGGAACGCTCAGATTTCCGGCAGATTTTCTGTACCCGAGGCTCAGCGCCTTGCCATCATGCTTCGAGCTGGCGCACTTCCGGTATCTGTCGAAGTCATCGAGAACCGCTCGGTCGGTCCGAGTCTGGGAGCCGATTCGATCCGTTCGGGGCTCCGCGCCGGACTTCTCGG
>CALFXN010000051.1 GCA_937957815.1 uncultured Synergistales bacterium | reverse complement strand
CTCGACCTCGAACGACTCCGAGGCTGCTGCATTCACGTCGTCACGAGGGACACCGCTCCCGGAGGCGGGAGAACGTCGTCCGGCGGATACCGTCTCGTCCCGTTCTGCGCGCGGTATTGTACGTCCCTCGACGGAACGCGTCTCTACGCTCCGCATTCCGGCTGACGGCGATGCCGAAGGCGACGCTCGACGACCGGATCGCCCGCGGGCTCGGCCTGCCGTCGCTGTCGCGCGAGGCGCTCGACGCGCACAGACTCCTGGCGCTCAACGCGACGCTCGCGCGCGTCGTCCGCGAGAGCCCGTTCTATGCCCGGCGCCTCTCGGATGTCCGTCTGCCGCTCCCCTCGCTCGAAGCGGTCGCCGGCCTCCCGTTCACGACCCCGGAGGATCTTGCCCGGGAGCCCGAATCGTTTCGGTGCGTGGCCCCCGGCGAGGTCGAGCGCGTCGTCACGCTCCGGAGTTCCGGGACGACCGCACCGCCGAAACGGGTGTTCTTCTCGCGAAGCGACATCGACGACACGCGGGCCTATTTCGCGGCAGGGCTCACGACGCTGGTCGATCCCGGCGACGCGGTGTTCGTCCTCTACCCGTCGGAGACGCCTAACAGCGTCGGGGAACTTCTCGGAAAGGCCGCCGGAGACATCGGGGCCCGGGCCATCTTTCCCGTTGCAGGAGAAGATTTCCGCGCGCTGTCCGCGCGTCTCGGACGGGAACGCGTCCGCCTTCTCGCGGGCGACCCGATCCAGCTCGTGACGTTCGCCCGTTTCGGCCGGTTCTTCGGGACCGGATTCCGGGCGTCGCGGGTTCTCCTGTCCGCAGATTCCGTCCCGACATCGCTCCGCCGGGCCGTCGAATCGGACCTCGGGGCCGAAGTCTTCGCGCACTACGGGAGCCGCGAGACGGGGTACGGCGGGGGGCTCGAATGCGCCGCACACGGGGGGTACCACATGCGGGAAGCGGACCTTCTCGTCGAGGCGGTCCCGCATGGCGGTGCGCACCCTGCCGTCCCCGGGGAGGCAGGGGAACTCGTCGTGACGACGCTGCGCAGGGAGGCGTTTCCGCTCGTCCGGTACCGGACGGGCGACGAGGGACGGCGCGCTGCCGCCCCATGTCCGTGCGGAACGCTCCTCGAAACGTGGACCGATGTCCGGCGAATCGGGCGGGAGTCGCTCCCGACGCCGCTCGAGTCGAGAAATACGCTCGAGGAAGAAGCCTTCACGCTTCCGTTCGTCCTCGACATCCGAATCCTCGCCACGGAAGACCGGATCCGGATCGCACTCGATACCCTGCCGCTCCCCGCGTCCGCGGACGCGGATCTCGAACCGCTCCGTCGCAGCGCCGCGGCCGTCGGGTCGGTCCGCGTGACGCTCGAGATCAGGGAAATCGCGGAGCCGGACCTGTCGCCGCGGCCGAAACGCCGGATCGAACGGACCGATTCCTCCTCCAGTCAACACGACTGATCACCGGGCAGTTTTCCCCGTTCCGCAGGAGAAACCGTGATTGCCGCGATCTTCTCCCAGAAAAAATACCGATTCCGCCTATTCATGCATCGTGATACATAATTAGCCCGAACGGAGGGACGAACGATGACCAAGGGGATCATTCGGATTTCGGACGCGGCGTCGATCGCGCTCCGTGCGACGGCGTTTCTCGCCGCCTGCGACGGTGTGGCGAAAATTCCGGATATCGCGGCCGCGATCGGCGCGTCGAAGAATCATCTCGCGAAGGTTCTCGCGCTGCTCGCGTCGAAGGGGCTCGTGCGATCGGAACGCGGCCCCGCGGGAGGCGTCCGTCTCGCCCGCCCCGGACGGGAGGTATCGCTCGCCTCCGTCTACGACGCCGTCGAGGAGTCGTGCGCCTCCGGCGCGTGTGATCGGGCGGCCGGACCTTGGGGGCCGTGTCTTCTCGGAAAGAGGGGATGTTCCTTTCGGGAATGTCTGTTCCGTCCGTTCATCGGCGAAACGCAGCGACGCTTCCGCGCCGTCCTCGAGTCGCATTTCCTTCCGGATCTGTCGGGCGTCGGGGACGGAAGTGGCGGAGCAGGCGGGGAGACTGACGGC
>CALFXN010000050.1 GCA_937957815.1 uncultured Synergistales bacterium | reverse complement strand
GATCCGCTCCAGATCGGCGCGATCATCTGCATCAACCTCGTCATCGGGCTGGCGACGCCGCCGTTCGGGATCACCCTCTTCGTGACGAGCCCGATGGCCGGCGTCACGATCGAGCAGACCTTCAGGGAGGCGATTCCGATGCTTCTCGCGTCGATCGCGATTCTTCTGCTCGTGACGTTCTTTCCGCCTCTGACGCTCTGGCTCCCGAGACTCTGCGGGTACTGAGCGTATCCGGAAAGAAAGGAGGCTGTGGGTACCGGAACCTGCGTTGAAGCGAACGGGTAGTCGGCAATGTGGAGAAAGGGGGATTTTCCGTGAAGAAAAGCACCGTGTTCGTGTTGGTTTTCGCACTGGCTCTCGTTTTTTCCATATCGGATCTGGCGTTTGCGGCGAAGGTCATCAGGGTGTCCCTCTGCAACTCTGAAACGCACCCTCAATCCCTGGGGCTTCAGCTCTTCAAAAAGCTCGTCGAGGAGCAGACGAAGGGCGAGCTGACGGTGAACCTGTACTACAACTCCCAGCTTGGCGGCGAGCGGGAGTCCGTCGAACAGGTCAAGAACGGTCTTCTCGAGATGGCGACCGCTTCGGCGGGCCCCATGACGACGTTCAACACCCGCTTCATGGTTCTCGATATTCCGTACGCGTTCAATGACTACAACGAGGCGTGGCTCGTCATGGACGGCCCCGCCGGGATTTCGCTGTTCAGGTCGTGCGAGGAGGTCGGCCTCAAGGGGCTCGCGTGGATGGAGAACGGATTCCGCCATACGACGAACTCGAAGAAGCCCATCGTGACCATCGCCGACTTCGCGGGGCTCAAGATCCGGACGATGGAAGCTCCGATGCACATGGAGGCCTTCAAGCTGCTCGGAGCGAACCCGACCCCCGTACCGTGGACGGAGCTCTACATGGTCATGCAGCAGAAGGTCGTCGACAGGCAGGAGAATCCGCTCGCGAACATCTGGGAAGTGAAGATGTACGAAGTCCAGAAGTTCACGTCGCTCGACGGACACATCTACGACCCGATGCCGCTCGTCGCGAATCTCGAATGGTTCAACGGCCTCACGAAGGATCAGCAGAAGATCGTCGAGACGGCCGCGATTCTCGGCCAGAACTACAGCAGGGCCGTGAACGCCGCCCGCGAGAAGTACATCGTCGGGCTTCTCGAGTCCAAGGGAATGAAGGTCAACGATGTCGCCGAGGCCGAAAAGGCGAAGATGCGCCAGGCGACGCAGGGAAAGGTCATCGAGAGCATCAAGGGAAAGACGGATCCGAAGTTCGTCGACACGTGGCTCGCGAATATCGAACAGGCCAGGAAGGACATCAAGGCCGGTTTGTAGGCGTTCTCCCGCGGATCGGGCGGAGATCGCCCCGTCCGGTCCGCGAGGAGACACAACCTCCCAAAAGGACGGTTTTGTCATGACAAAGCAAGGGTATTACAATTTCTGCGATCGTTGCGTCGACTTTCTCTTTCCTATTTCGATGGCCCTCTGCGCGGCCATGCTCGTGGTCGCGATGGCGCACGTGATCATGCGCTACGTCTTCAACAGCGCGTTGTCGTGGTCTGAAGAGTTTCTCCGCTTCTCGATGGTCTGGTTCACGCTCGTCAGCGCGGCCATTCTGCATCAGAGGAAGGGACACGTTGGAATCGTCATCTTCCGCGATATGTTTCCGGACGGGCTCCGGGCGCTCTGTGTCCGGACGATTCCCTGGCTTGCGGTCGTCGCGACCGCGTCGGTCACGTGGAATGGCGTTCTTCTTCTGTTGCGGACGTACAAACAGATGACTCCCGCGCTGGGTATTTCGGTCGCTATCCCGTATTCCGCGATTCCCTTCGGCTTTTTCTTCATGACGATTTTCGGAATAGGGCACATTCTCGAGATCTCCCTCGGGGAGACGGTTCCGCCGAGAGAGACTCCTTCGTATTCGGAACAGGAGTGAACGGTCATATACACGGTTGAACGCCGCCCGGGCGGAAACGGGGAAACGATCACATACCGGGACGCGTTCGAGGGCGTCGAGGCGTCGCTTCCGCTCTCGCGCTTCGGGGAGCTGTATCGTCTTCCGGAGATCGGGGCCGCTCATCCCGGACGAATCCGTGACGCGTTCGATTCTCCCGTGGGCTCGCCTCCCCTGAGAACAGTCGCGCGCGGGAAACGAACCGCGGCGATCCTCGTTTCCGACGCGACCCGCGCCGTTCCGACCGGCGACGTCGTTCCGTACCTCATGGAGGAGCTGAACGCCGGGGGAATCGCTCCGGACGATGTGACGTTCGTCGTCGCGACGGGTGTCCACCGTCCCGCGACGGAGGAGGAGATGCGGCGCATTCTGGGGGAGGAGTGGCGCGGCAGGGTCCGGATCGAGAACCACGAGCCGTATCGCGACGACGCGCTTGTCTTCCTCGGGACGACGACGTTCGGTACGCCGGTTTCCGTCAACCGGAAGGTCGCCGCGGCGGACCTCAGGATCGCCGTCGGAAAGGTCGAGCCTCACGAATTCGCGGGGTTCTCCGGCGGAAGAAAGTCCGTTCTGCCCGGAATTTCGTCGGAGACGACGATCCGCGCGAATCACCGACCGGAGATGATTCTTGACCCGAAGGCGACAATCGGTGTGTACGGGGACAACCCGGTGAGCCTGGATATGGTCGAGGCCGCCCGTCTTCTCGGAGTCCATTTCTGCGTGAACGTCCTCGTGACCGGCGACGGGAGAATCGCGGACGTCGTCTGCGGCGACACCGTCGCAAGCCACGGGCGGTCGGTCGCGGCGCTTGTGGAACGGATAGCCGCCCCGGTTCGCTCGTGTCTTCCAATCGTCGTCACGACTCCGGGACACCCGCTGAACATCAACCTCTACCAGAGTATCAAATGCATCATCGCCACGGCTCCGATCGTCGAAGATCGCGGGGTCATCGTGGCCTACTCGCGCTGCCCCGAGGGCGTCGGGTCGACGGACATGCTCCGCCCGTACGAAAGCGCGCGAACTCCGGAGGACGTCGTCGACTTTCTTCTCCGGAACTACGAGATCCAGATGGACCATACGCTGCTGCTCTCGAAGATACTCAAGCGGGGAATCCGCGTCGTCCTCGTCTCTCCCGGCGTGGAACGCACGACCGTGGAACTGATGGGGCTCATTTTCGCGGAGTCCCTCGGGGAAGGAATCGGCATCGCGTCCGGCCTGACGGGAGACGGACGTCCGATATCCTTCTTCCCGTGTCCGCAGCGCTGCCTGCCCGTCGCGCGGGGGAAAAAGACATGAGCACGGGACCGTTGGGCGCGGGGAGGGCGCCGCTCCAGCGGCGCGTCCTGAGCGACGACGTTATCGAGTATCTCATCGACACGATTCTCGACGGTTCCCTGAAGCCCGGTGAGAAGATCGTCGAGCTTCAGGTCGCCCGGATGCTCGACGTCAGTCAGGCGACGGTCCGCGAGGCGCTGCGCGAACTCGAATCCCGGGGGTTTCTCGAGTCGCGTCCCTACAGGGGGACCTACGTCCGGAAGTTCACGATTCACGGGATGCAGGACTACTTCCGGACGAGGACGGAACTCGAGATCCTGGCCGCGAAATGGGCAATGGAGACGGATTTCCGGACGATGGACTGCGCTCACCTGAAGGAATGTCTCAGCGACATGGGGGCGTACCTCGACGCCGGAGACCACGTGGCGTTCCGGAAAAAGGATATGGAGTTCCACCAGACGATCGTGAAGGGATCGGGGAGCGAGTCGCTGCTCTCCGCGTGGAACGCACTCTGCCACAGCTACTGGGCGTACTTCGGGCTCCATTTCGAACAGAAGAAGTACAACCTCGGCGATCAGATGGAAAAGCACAAAGCCATATATGACCTCTTGCTTCTCGGCCGGCTCGACGACCTGAGGAAGGCGATTCTGGACCATTACGTCAGCATCGACCTCATCGACGGATCGACCGACCGGAGCGATCGGAAGTAGGGCTTTTCGGACATAGAGTTTCAGATTCACGGACGACACACGAAGGAGATGACGGAAATGTATCTTGGGAAGAACAGATTCAAAATAACGAGGATCGTGGCCAGAGAAATTCTGGACTGCAGGTTCAATCCGACCGTACAGGTCGACGTCTGGGCGGGGGATGACGTCTGGGGACGCGCCGACGTTCCGGCGGGGAGGTCGCGCGGGGAAAGGGAAGCGTGGGAGCTCCGCGACGGCGACGCGAAGATCTACGGAGGTCTCGGGGTCGGTCAGGCGGTGAAGAACATTCACGAAATGATCGCGCCGGCGCTCATCGGGATGGATGTCCGCGACCAGAAGAACATCGACCTCGCGATGATCAGGCTCGACGGAACGCCGAACAAGCAGCGCATCGGCGGCAACGCGATCATCGGCGTCTCGAT
Source organism: uncultured Synergistales bacterium (assembly GCA_937957815.1). Taxonomy (GTDB): domain Bacteria; phylum Synergistota; class Synergistia; order Synergistales; family Aminobacteriaceae; genus CALFXN01. Next base: position 336 of record CALFXN010000050.1, on the reverse strand, counting down.
GGCCGTGGCCCGGGCGGCCGCGAACGGCTGCAACCTGCCGCTCTACCGCTACCTCAACGTGAACGCGCACGTGCTTCCGGTTCCCCTCCTGAACTACATCAACGGAGGCCGCCTCACGAGCAACGACCTCGACTTCCAGGAGATCTGCATCTTCCCGGTCTGTGCGAAGACGTTCCGCGAGTCGATGATCATCGGTTGGGACGTGTACAACGCGCTCCGCGACATCCTGTCCGCCAAATACGGGAAGATCGCGGTCAACGTCGGCGACGAAGGCGGATACGCGCCCCCCATCGTCAGCGTCAAGGAGGCGATGGATCACCTCGTGAAGGCGGTCGA
>CALFXN010000049.1 GCA_937957815.1 uncultured Synergistales bacterium | reverse complement strand
ACCACCGAGATCTACACTCTTTCCCTACACGACGCTCTTCCGATCTCCCAGACCATCGCCGTCCCGTCTGACTTCACGAACTGCTCCATGGCCTGGAATTTCCCGATCTTCACGAACTGGACGTACCCGTCGCCCGTCTCGATGCGGTCGATCTTCTGTTCGCTGTAGACATCGAACATCGGCGCGTGGTTCGCCTCTTCGCCCATCGTGACCAGAACCGTCAGATTCGTATCGTCGTTCTTCACGTACCGCCGCTCGACGAGCAGGAGATCCTTTCCCTGCATTCCCGTCGGGTCGTCGGCCTGCCATCCGTCCATCTTCGGCAGGAACGGCTTGACCGCGTCCATCGTCGGAAGAGCCGCAAGGGCCGAACCGGTGCAGATGACGACAAAAAGCACGCATACCGCGGAGAGAATCATTCGTTTCGCTGTCATGTCACGTCCACCTTTCGTTTCCGATAGTCCCGTTCTATGCCGCGAGGATCGCCCGCGCGGCCACGACGCCGCTCGCCGCCGCCTGGATGATCCCGCGGCTGACACCGGCGCCGTCTCCCACCATGAAGAGGTTTTTCACGACCGGAACCTCGAGCGTCTCCTTCAGTCTGAGGCGCAGCGAATAGAGCTTGATCTCGACACCGTAGAGAAGGGTGTCGTTCTGGTTCACGCCCGGCATGATGACGTTGAGCGCGTCGAGAAACTCGACGATGTCCGTGAGGTAGCGGTGCGGCAGTACGAGACTCAGGTCGCCGGGCTGCGCGTTGGCCGTCGGGACGATCATCCCGCGCTCGATGCGCGACTGCGTCGACCTCCGTCCGTCCCGAAGGTCGCCGAGGCGCTGAACGAGGATGCCGCCGCCCGCGAGCATGTTCGCGAGCTTGGCGACGTGCGTCGCGTACCCGATCGGATCGCTGAACGGCTGGGTGAAGTTCTTCGTCACGAGGATCGAGAAGTTCGTGTTGTTCGATTTCGTGTTCTTGAGGCTGTGTCCGTTCACGGTCACGAGGTCGTGCTCCTTGTTGTACTCGTAAACGACGAATCCCGACGGATTCATGCAGAACGTCCGGCAGCGGTCATCGAACGTCGGAGTATTGTACAGGCACTTGACTTCGTAGAAGTGTTCGGTCAGATCGGAACAGACGCTGTCCGGGACCTCGACGCGCACGCCGATGTCGACGGGCATCGAGGCGATCGGCAGGTTGAGCCGGTCGACGATCCTCTGGAGCCACGACGCTCCTTCGCGTCCCGGCGCCACGATGATCCGCGTTCCCCGGTACACGGTCCCGTCGGCGAGGACGATTCCCCTCGCTTCCCCTTCCTCGACGAGGATATCCGAAACGGTCGTGTTCATGAGGACATCGCATCGCTCGCGAAGGAACTCGTACATGTTGTTCAGAACGACTCGCGACGCGTCGGTTCCGATGTGCCGGATCCGCGCGGGAAGAATCTTGATCCCGATGCCCGCGGCCTTCCGGATCGTCTCCCTGACGACGGCCCCCTCGGGACTGTAGCAGTGGTTCTCGACGCCGAATTCCACGAAGCGGGAATCGACGTACGAAATCAGGTCCGCGAGGCGAACCTCGCCGATGCTCTCCTCGAGATTGCCTCCGAAGCCGGTCGTCAGCGTCAGTTTGCCGTCCGACGCGGAACCCGCGCCGCCCCACCCCGATACGATCGCGCACGAGGCGCAGTTGAGGCATACCTTCGACCGACCTTCGACGATCGGGCACGTCCGCTCGCTGACGATCCGCCCCTTGTCCGCCATCAGGACCTTTTTCCCCGCCCCGACAAGCTCGAGCGCGGCGAAGATGCCGGCAGGGCCTGTCCCCACGATGACGGCATCGTACATTTGCATCACGTCCTTACGTCGGAATTCTCTCCGAATCCGCGTCCGCCAGCATTCGGCGGACCTCGGACAGGAAAGCGTCGATGCGACCGGGGCTTCTGATGAAACCCGGATCGGAAAGATCGAGTTCGAGGACGCGCGGCGTCGCCACTTCCGAGCGGACGACCTCGAGGAAGCGCGAATAGGCGTGATAGAGTTCGCGCCAGTACGCTTCGCCCGCGCTGATCTCGTCCTCGCGCCCGCGCAGCAGGATGCGCCGCATGATCTCGTCGAACGGGCAGTGGAGCACGACGAGGAGATCCGGCATGACCAGATGGCGGATCATGTTGTCGTAGAGCGTGAGATACATTCCGTACTGGCTGTCGCTGAAGTACCCGAGGCGATGGTAGAGCGTCGCGTAGATCTTGTCGCCGAAGATGCTCCGGTCGAGGACGTAGGATTCCTCTTCCGTGGCGCAGAGATACTGCGCGAAACGCGTCACCAGAAAGTTGAGCTGCATCGGGAACGCCCATCGCCGCTCGTGGTGGAATCGCCTCAGGAGATCGTACTGATCCCTGAACTCCTCCGGCATCACCTTCAGCCCCAGACGTTCCGCCAAGAGATCGACGACCGTGGATTTCCCGCTCGCGGTCATCCCCTCGACTACGATTCGAACCCGTCCCATGAACCTTCCCCCTCACACGTCCGTCCGCGACGACGGATCTTCGCGCGGACGCTCCTCTGTCACACGCCCCGTATTATAGAACACCGCGACGTCTGGTCGCGTCACGAAGCGGCCCGGACCTGGTCCCCGCCCGACGAGAACGCCTCACCGAGCGCCCCGGCGGCACGCTCCGCGAGGTCGGAGGCTCCCTCTCCCGCGCAGTGTTCGGCCACTCCGAGCGAGGCCGTGAGGCGGATATCGCCCGAGAACTTGTAGTGATTCACGAGGTCGCGGATCAGATCGGAAGAGCACACGTCTGAACTCCAGTCACGTGGCCTTATCT
>CALFXN010000048.1 GCA_937957815.1 uncultured Synergistales bacterium | reverse complement strand
GAGTCGAAGAGCCGCCCCGCGAGAAATCCGGTCGCCGCGCCCGTGAGAAAACCGGCCGTCATATCGACGCCGAGCGACGGAAGCAACGACACCCAGGATTTCGACGGGTCCGAGATGAGTCCGATCATCGCCGTCGTGAGAAAGATCGCCATCGGGTCATTGCTGCCGGACTCGAGTTCGAGAAGCGGCCTCAGATTCCCCTTCAGGCCGACGCCTCTGGAACGCAGGACGGCGAAGACCGCCGCCGCATCGGTGGACGACACGATGGATCCGAGAAGAAATCCCTCGTACATGTCGAAACCGAGGACCTTCCATGCAAAAATACCGACGAGCGCCGCTGTGAGAGCCACTCCGAGCGTCGCAAGCGCCAGCGCATTCCCGAGGACCGGGCGGACGCTGTCCCAGTTCGTGTCGATTCCGCCCGAAAAAAGAATGAAAGCCAGAGCGAACGTGCCGACGAGATTGGCGACCTCGGCGTTGTCGAAATAGATTCCCCCGGGTCCGTCCGCTCCGGCGAGCATTCCGATGGCGAGAAACATCAGGAGGACCGGCAGTCCGAACTTCCCGGAGATCTTGCTCGCGAAGATGCTCAGGAAGACGAGAAGTCCGACCGTGAAGACGACGAGATGCGGCGTCATCGTCTCAAACCATGTTTTCCGTCGGGCTTCGGCCCGAGGAAAAACCACGCGACATCCGGAAGGCGCGCCGGATCATGTCGGAACGATTCGTTTTCGGGCGGCGGAGAATGCAGTGTCTTCATGGCGAGTCCTCCCAGTGAGCGTCATTCCTCATTTGCGCTCATCGTACCACAGGGAGAACATGGAACAGAAGACGTTCCGGGGGATACGCCGCGTCTACGGTTCCTCCCCCGGGATGTTCCGGAGGTCTTCGAGCCAGGGGGCGTCCTCCCCGTCGCTCGGAGCGCGGTAGTCTCCCCGCGGCGACAGCGCCCCTCCCGACCCCACCTTCGGGCCGTCCGGAACGCACGACCGCTTGAACTGGCTCGTCCTGAAGAAACGACGGACGAAGACCGAAAGCCAGTGCCGGATCTCGGCAAGCGTGTACTCGTGCCGGGATGCGGGAGGGATGTCCGGCCACGCCCCCGCGCCGCGGTCGCGCCACGCGTTCCACGCGAGGAATGCGACCTTCGACGGCGAAAATCCGTACCGCGTGATGTAATACGTCGTGAAGTCCTGGAGCTCGTACGGTCCGACGACCGCCTCCGTGCTCTGTCCCGGCGCGGAGCCGTCCTTCCCCGGAACGAGCTCCGGGCTGATCTCCGTGTTGAGGATATCGTAGAGGACCGTCGAGGCGTCGAGGCCGAACTGGTTGTTCGCCGCGGTCCAGCGGATGAGGTACTGGATCAGCGTCTTCGGCACGCTCGCGTTCACGTTGTAGTGCGACATCTGGTCGCCGACGCCGTAGGTGCACCATCCGAGAGCGAGCTCGCTCAGGTCGCCCGTGCCGACGACGAGCGCGCGCCGCAGGTTCGCGAGCCGGAAGAGCGTCGACGTCCGCTGCCCCGCCTGGACGTTCTCGAAGGTCACGTCGAACTCCTGCTTCCCCTGCGCGAAGGGGTGCCCGATGTCTTTGAGCATCTGGATGCACGCGGGCCGGATGTCGATCTCCCCGGTATCGACCCTGAGGGCCTTCATGAGCCGCGATGCGCTGTCGCGCGTTCTCGCCGACGTCGCGAATCCGGGCATCGAAAAGGCGCCGACATTCCTTCTCGGCAGGCCGAGGCAGTCCATCGTCTTCGCGCACACGATGAGCGCCTGCGTGGAATCGAGTCCTCCCGAAACCCCGACCACGAGATTCGTGACACCCGTCGTCTTCATGCGCTTCGCGAGCCCCTGAACCTGGATCTCGCTGATCTCCGAACATCTCCTGTCGCGGAGCGCGGGATCCTGCGGGACGTACGGGAAACGCGGGAACTCCCGGATCGGGAGGATCTTCCCGAACGGCGCTCGCAGCGGGACGCTCACCCTGCGGAAGTCGGGAACCGTCTCCGTCTTCGAGAAGCTCGTGAGCGTCATCCGCTCTCTCGAGAGACGGTCGACGTCGATCTCCGTGACGGCGACGCCCGGCTTCCACGAGAAACGCTCCGTCTCCGCGAGCTGGACGCCGTTCTCGCAGACGATCGCATGTCCGTCCCACGCGAGATCCGTCGTCGATTCCCCCGGTCCGGCCGCCGAGTAGACGTACCCCGCGACGCAGCGGGCGGATTGGCTCGCGACGAGATTGCGCCGGTAGTCGTCCTTTCCCGTCGTGATGTTCGAGGCAGACAGATTCGCGATCACGGTCGCGCCGTTGAGCGCCGCGTAGCTCGACGGGGGGACGGGAGCCCAGAGATCTTCGCAGATCTCGCAGTAGAACCGGAAGTCCGGGATGCCGTCGACCTCGAACACGAGATCCGCTCCGACCGGAACGTTCCTCTGGCCGCAGAGGTCGATCGTTTCGACGGGCAGTTCCCGGGCCGGACGAAAGTGCCGCAGCTCGTAGAACTCGCGGTAGTTGGGAGGGAAGCTCTTGACGGCGACGCCGGCGATCCTGCCGTTGCAGAGGACGACGCCGCAGTTGTAGAGCGCGTCGCGGATTTTCAGGGGCGCGCCGACGACGACGACCATCTCCATGAGCGATGTCGCGTCAGCGACGGCCCTGATTCCGTCGAGCACGGACCGCAGCAGGGCTTCCTGGAAGAAGAGGTCCCCGCACGAATACGAGGAAATCCCGAGCTCCGGGAAGACCGCGAGAAGGACGTTCCGCTCCTTCGCCGCACCCGCGAGTTCGACGGTCTTCGCGGCGTTGAAGGCCGGGTCCGAGACGCGGACTTCGGGAACGCACGCGGCGACCCGGACGAACCCGTGACTGTAGATGTTCGTGAACTCCCGGCGGGAAGCGCTGACGTCGATCTCGGGAGCGCGCACCTTCCCCGCGAGAGCGGCGAGCGCCGACGCACCGATCCGGCTCTTCTCGTCCTGCTTCCACCTATTGATGATCTCCGGGCTGATCCCGAGATCCCTGACGATGTCGCCGACGGTCTTCCCTTCGGCGATGAACCTTTCGAGCTCCTGCCTGAAATCCGGACCGCCGTACCGCGTCTCCTTCGAATCTCCCATTCAGGACACCCCCCCGGACGTCACTCATTTTCGGGGCCGCGCCCCGTTACGTCAACTGTCGGGGGAAAGGAACGCTTACAGAGATCAGCGTCAGCACGAGACGAGGGAGTCTCTCCGAAATCGGCGGGAACGAAAACCCTGACGCCGTTATGGTCGACGATCTCGGCATCGAATTCGAACGCGTCGCGGATCATCGTTCCCGTCACCTCTTCAGGTTTCGCCGCGTGGATCACGGTCGCACCGGCTTCATCCGGAGAGTGCGAGAGAAAGAGCACCCGGTCCGCGAATCGGAGCGCCATGTTGATATCGTGAATGGTCATGACCGCCGCGATATGGTGCTCGCGGACAATGCGCCGGACGATCCCGAGAATCTCCATCTGGTGTCGCGGATCGAGGCTGCCCGTGGGCTCGTCCATGAGGAGAACGCGGGGATCCTGCACGAGAGCGCGGGCGAGAAGGGTCATCTGAAGCTCTCCTCCACTCATCTCGTCGACGCTCCGCAGCGCCAGACCTTCGATGCCGAGACGCCGCATCACGGCATCGGCCGCCCGGATATCCGCCCCTCCGATGCTCCAGCGGACGTGGGGACGCCTTCCGAGAAGCACGGCATCGAAAGCCGTGACTCCCGCGAGAACGGAACGCTGTGGAACGTACGCGAGACGCCGCGCCCTCTCCGCGCGCGGGAGACGCGTGATCGGGACGCCGTTCGTTTCGACGCTCCCCGAAGACGCCGGAAGAACGCCGTCGACGCACCGGAGCAACGTCGTTTTTCCCGCGCCGTTCGGGCCGAGAATCGCCAGAAATTCCCCCTCCCGCGCGTCGAACGACACGTCCCGGAGGACGACTCTGTCGGCGTAACGGAATCCGAGAGATCGGACCGAGAGACCTTCGGTCATGCGGTCCTCGTCCTCAGGATGATCGCGAGAAAAACAGGAACGCCCAGAAACGCCGTCAGCACCGAAACCGGCAACACGCGCGGCGCAAAGACAAGACGCGCCGCCGTGTCCGCCGCGAGCAGCAGGCACGCTCCCGCAACGGCCGACGCAGGAAGGAGGAATCGATGGTCGTTGCCGATGACGCGCCGGAGCATATGCGGGGCGACAAGCCCGATAAAACCGATGACTCCGAGGAATGCGACGACAACGGCGCTCAGCAGGGACACGACCCCCATTCCGAGAACCCGCAGGACGTCGACCGGGATTCCAAGACTCCGGGCCGTTTCGTCCCCCGCTTCGAGCGCGTTCAGATCGAGCGCGAAAAACGACGCCCCGGAGAAGACGCCCGCGAAAACGACGGCTATGATCGCGAGTTCCCGCCACGTCGCACGCGAGACGTCGCCGAACGTCCAGAACACGGCGGCCGCAACCTGCGAGTCATCGGCGAAATACTGGAGAAACATCGTCCCCGCGGTGAAGAGCGATCCGAGAGCGACACCGGCGAGGACCATCACTTCGGGCTTCGAGCGGCCCGCGCGTGCGATCAGCAGGACCAGCGCCGAAGCGAGCACGCTGAAGCAAAAGGCGCACGACGTGGCCGTAAGTGGGTTCGAGACGCGCACCGCGTCGGCTACAGTGCTCTGCATACGCCCCGCCCCGAGAAAGATGATCGAAAACGCTCCGCCGAACGCGGCCGCGTTCGAGATCCCGAGAGTGAACGGCGATGCGAGCGGATTGCGAAGGAGCGCCTGCGACAAAGTCCCGCAAAGCGCGAGCGAGGCGCCGGCGAATATCGCCGTCAGCGTCTGCGGCAACCGGATGTTCCAGACGATCGCCGAGATCCGCGGCGCCGTCCCGCTCCCCGAAAGCGCCGCGAGGACATCCGGGAGGGGAATCCTGACCGCGCCGAGACACACGGAGGCAATCGCGACGACGCACGTAAGGAGAAAGAGTCCCGTCAGCAGAGTTCTCTTGCGCGCGACATACCGGAGATATCCGTCCGGGACATTCCCCTGCTCGAGGTGCATCAGTCCTTCTGCGGCGAAAGTTTCGTAAAAACCTGGTTTCCGTACCCGGAATTCACCATCGGGAAAACGGGTTTTCCGACCAGGAATGAATAGATTTCGTCGGCCTTCTTCACGGGATCGACATCCGCGAAAAGCTCAGGATACAGAATCTTCCCGACGAACCATGCGTCCGCCAGGATCGAACCGAAGTTTATGGAGTAGGAATTATAGGGCAACACTCCGTAGATCTCGCCATTCCTCACCGCTGCGATGGTTGCAAGGGACGAGTCCGTTCCGAGTTCGATCAGCGCGTTCGCTTCCTTCCCTCCCGTTGTCGTGGAAAGGTCGATGAAGAAAACGGCCGGATCCCATTCGAGCAGTTTTTCCTTCGCGATCGTCGCGGTCCCCATCCCCTTGCCGGCCGGAACCGAAGCTACGTTTTCCGCACCAACCAGCGCGAACGG
>CALFXN010000047.1 GCA_937957815.1 uncultured Synergistales bacterium | reverse complement strand
GATAAGGCCACGTGACTGGAGTTCAGACGTGTGCTCTTCCGATCTCTTCCGCGACAACGTCTCCGACGCCATCCCGGCGAGGTCGTCGCGGGCGGCCCCGTCTTCCGAGTCTTCCCAGACGTACGTCTCGAGTTCTTCAACGCCGCGTCCGGACGCAAAGGAACGGATCCAGTCCGTTTCGTCCTCGATCGTCTTCCTCTTTCTGGAAACGATCCTGTACAGTACCGGGATTCCTCCGGTAAAGAGCATCGAACAGATCTCGTCCTTCAGGATACACGCGGCGAGCCCGTTGTCCGGAAGACGCGCCGCGAGCGCAAGAGGAAGCGGCCAGACACGGAGCGACCTCGCCTTGGCCGCGACGGACTCGACGACCGCAAGCTCTTCCGAGGAGAGAAAGCAGGTGATTCCGGCGCTCCCCTTTCCTTCCCTGGAGCACACCGTTGGAAACGCCTCGATCAGCGGCTTTCCCGATGTGAAAGGCTGAACCTGAAGCTTGACTGCTTCCCGTATTGCCGTCTGCCCGGAAAACGGAAAGGAAAACGGCTGGATCGACAGACTATGGAACGGCACGAGGAGAAGCAGATCGCGACCGAATGATCCGGAGACCTTCCCCTGGGTCCCCTCCGCGCCTCTTTCGTACAGCCGCACCGACGTCGCCGTGACCGGCATATCAGTACTCCTCCCATGAAACAAGGGAACAGGAGCCCGTACCTTTTTTGATGATGAAAGCGAATCTCTTCAGCAGGTCTCCCTCCATCGTCGCGGCGTCTATGGTCACACGGAAAAAGGTGCTGGTAAATGATATCAGATTCATCAGCTTCGGCAAAGATTGCTGCGGGAACGAACCGACCGCGGCGACGTCCCCGATGTTTTCAAACGGTTTATCCGCCCTCGCCTCAATGATATCCTCCGCAACGTTTCTGTCGATGTCATCGAACAATTCGAGGACATGCGCCGGAGCCATATTGATGTTGATCTTTCCGTCGCTCCAGACGGTACAGTACGCCTCAAGCCCCGACCTGTCGAACGTCCCGGACAGAATTTCCCGCGTCACTTCCGGAATCGCCAGGAGCTCCGAAAGACTCACGACAGGACGGTTCAGCCACTTCTTGTCCTCCCGGCCTCCAAGTCGGGGCATTTTGTTCGCGTCGAGAAAATCGAGAACGATATTCCCGACGTCATCCGCCTTGAGAAGACTCCAGAGATTTTCCCAGACGCTTTTCATTTCGAGCCGCAAAGTCTCTCCGTCGGGAAGAAAAAGGCTCGCTATCGGAATTCTGTCATTCAGGGGCGTTACTTCAACCGTAAGAATGCCTATCTCCGGTATCGGGAATATCATGGGTTTGAACCATGGTTCCTTTTTCGAATCGTACGCGGATTTGTCCATGACGAGTCCCCGGGCGACTTCTCCGGCGAGAACATAGGCGATACTTCTCGCCTGCAGTACGGAACGCTCCTTCATGACCCTCCGGATCTGTCCTCTCGCGTACCACGCGTACCCCATCGCACAGGAAAGAAGCATCGTGGAGACGAGAAGAACTGTCACGAGGATAAAGCCGCGGCGCGCCGGACGTCCTCTACCTCGGAAGCCAGTCCGCATAGCGCGACGAGTCCTCCCTTCTCGCGACCGTTACGCGAAAACCCACCGGGTATTCTCCAATGTACGTTCGCCCCCATGTTCCGCCGTTCCAGACTTCGACGCCGAAGCCGTCGACTCCTTCGAGAACGAGCTGCCCGGATTCGACGGGCAACTTTTCGAGATCGACCTCGTCGGGTGTTTTCGATACGGCGAACCATCTATAGAGACCGAGGGGAAACTTCTTCGTTTTCATGATCCGCTCCCGGACGACCCGGTATATCGTGCTCCCGGGGGGAAGTCCCTGACGGGCGGAGGCTGTACCCCAGATGACGACCGTATCGTCGTTCTTTCCTTCGAGCGTGTCGTGCCGGACGATTTTCATCGCGACCGTCTTCTTCGGAGGCAGCGTCAGATTTCCGCGTGCGCACTCGACAACCGACGACGCGGCGATTCTGAGCGACGCCTCGGATCCGAAAAGCGCCTCCGTGTCGGTAACCCTTCGGATCACGAGTATCAGGGGCGCGATGGCACCTACGGCGAGGACGCCCGTCAGCGCAACCGCCACGAGGAGCTCGACGAGCGTCAGGCCGGATCAGATCGGAAGAGCACACGTCTGAACTCCAGTCACGTGGCCTTATCT
>CALFXN010000046.1 GCA_937957815.1 uncultured Synergistales bacterium | reverse complement strand
CGTTGCGGAAAGCAGGATCACGGGGATTTTCATACATGCGCACCACTGAAGCAGGCGGGCGATGATCGCGCTCATATAGGCGTCGTACGCGTGAACTTCGTCGATGACGAGCACGCGCCCGGACAGTCCATAGAGCCGCAGGAAACCGAACTTGACGTTCATTCCCGCGAGCATTGCCTGATCGACGGTTCCAACGCCGTGCGCCGCGAGCATCGCGCGTCGTGTCGGTCTGAACCACGCGGCGGCAAGAGAACGGTCATCTCCGGATTCGCCGGTCTCGGGCGACTTCTCGGGTTCTTTGTCGTCCCGGAGCCACGCCATGCCGTGAACGAGCCTGACATCTTCTCCGTTCCCGCGTTTCCGGAGGTAGTCGTCGCGGTAGCGAAGAAACAGGGAGTCGCTTGTCGCCATCGTAGGCAACGCCATGTACATCCCCTGATACCCCACGGCGCGCCATTTCTCTGCCAGAATCCAGGCGGCTTCCGTCTTGCCCTCACCCATCGGCGCCTCGATAATGACCAATCCCGGCGGTATTTCCGTATCCAATAGCGCTTGCTGGATGGGACGCGGGTGCGCCACTATGCCGGCGGCATTTTCCGGACTTTGTTTCCGTTCGAGATCCAGTCTTTTCGCCCAATCGCCCGCAACCTTTTTCGCCGATTCAAAATACGTTTCCGGATCGTCGATATCCCGGAGCCGGGCGTCGCAGAAGAATTCCTCATTGCTGGCGATCCAGTCGCACAGGACGATATGCCCCGCAAGGCACATCCCGAAGGCGCTGAGGTTCAACGGCGTTTGCGGAGAAGGATTCGGGAATTGAAGCAACCGAAGCAACATTCCGCAGAGTTCTTGCTGCGCCTGTGCATATTTTTCTGCTGATGGGCGCGCCGTTTCGTTCCAGTATCCGTGATGGACGATTATGGTTCTCGAAACAGCGTCCGCCGTGTAGTCATCGAGTTTTTGCTCAGTCAGCCATGCCTTGATGAATCGCGCCGAGATACGTTCGTGTCTGCATTTGGCATCGCCGGTTTTCCCGAATCCCGCTCGTTCGAGTTCTTCGGAAAAATCCGTAATTTGATGCTGAAAACAGGGATCCGCCTTCCCGACGTCATGAAGTCCCGTCAGGAACGCAATCGCTTCGTTCGTCCATCCGAAATCCTCTCTCGGAAAGCGCAACGCCAGAGACACGGCCGCCGCATCCAACATGTGCTTCCACAGAGGGTGTCTCGGTTCGCTTTTGGCCCAGAGAGCCTTTACATTGTCCCAAGTGACATCTTTCGTTGCCGTCGGGATGGTGACCACCTGACTTTCTCCGGCATGTCCGGTGTTTTTCACTGACTCCTGAAAGTTGTTCACCGCAGGGAGTGAGCATTTTCTCGGGGACATCACCTCTTTGTGGTTGCCATACAGACAGTCTTTATTCTCTCAAAATATACGAAAAGAGCAACTCATTATATTAATCTTGAATACAAATAATCGTTTTCTGTTCTTTCCCGTCATATCCTGTCGGCGTCATCATACACAATCACGGCGACATGATAGAGGGGGGATGAATCCGGACTTCGCCGCCGAAAAGTTCTCGACATGAATCCTGGCACGTATTACAGTAATGTCCTGTTACAATAGCGTTACAATTTTTTATAGTGCGCGACTGGTGCGAATGTCCTGTAAGCCGGGGGTGGTCTGCGGACGGTACGACGAGTGCGTGATCCGGCGTGCTGTGGAGATGTCGTTGTGGGAATGCGGACGGAACTGTCGTCGACATGCAACGTTCGAAGGAGGTTGCTGCAGGTGAGAAAACTTCTGGCAATCCTGGTTCTGCTGTCCGTTCTCTGCGTTTCCGGCGTTGCGATGGCCGCAGAGAAGCTCACGGTGTACACGTCGATGAAGGAGTCGCTCATCGGCGCGCTCAAGGAAGCGTTCGTCAAGAACAACCCGGGTATCGACTTCGACTATTACTCCGCCGGAGCGGGAAAGCTCATGGCGAAGATCGCCGCCGAGCGCGAGTCGGGCAAGATGACGGTCGACGTGCTCTGGCACAGCGAGGTTCCCGATTTCTACCAGCTCAAGAAGGAAGGCGTCCTGGAGCCCTACGTCTCCCCGGAAGCGAAGTTCGTCGAGAGCCCCGTGAAGGAGCCCGAGGGGTTCTTCACCCCCGCACGGAACGGAACGCTCGCGATCACGTACAACACGCGTTTCATCAAGACCGCGCCGACATCCTGGCAGGATCTCCTGAAGCCCGAGTTCAAGGGCGCGTTCGGCGTCGCGAACCCGGCGCTTTCGGGAACGGCCTACGGCAGCGTCGCGGCGCTCGTGAAGACGTTCGGCTGGGAGTTCTTCGAGAACTGCAAGAAGAACGAGGCGAAGATGGGCCAGGGGTCCGGCCAGGTCGTCGATGATACGGCGATGGGCGACCTTCTCGCCTGCATCGGCGTGGACTACATCACGACGGACAAGGTAAAGAAGGGCGCCACGCTCGGCTTCGTCTATCCGAAGGAAGTCATCATGCTTCCGAGCCCGGTCGCGATCATCAAGGGAACGCCGAACCTCGCGGCGGCCAAGAAGTTCGTCGATTTCCTGCTTTCGAAGGAAGCGCAGCAGATCATTGCGGACAGCGGCACGCTCCCCGTGAGGGCCGACGTTCAGCTTCCGAAAGACACGCTGCTCCCCAACCCGCACGACGCGGTCCAGCGGGCCATCGTCCTCGATTTCGCGAGCATGAGCGCCACGAAGGAAGAGACGATCAAGAAGTTCACGGAGATTCT
>CALFXN010000045.1 GCA_937957815.1 uncultured Synergistales bacterium | reverse complement strand
GTCCCGTCCACATTGAACGCGGTTCTTCTTACCCATGCTCATCTCGACCATTCGGGAAGGATTCCCCTGCTCGTGAAGCAGGGGTTCTCCGGAACGATCCACGCGACGCTTCCGACGCTCGAACTCCTCGGTGTCCTCTGGCGCGATTCGGCGAATCTCATGAAGGAGGAGGCCGACTGGAGGAGCCGGAAGAACGAGCGGAAGGGATTGCCGCCCGTAGGACCGCTTTATTCCTTCGAGGACGCCGAGAACGCGCTCTCGCACCTCCGACCTGCGAGCTACGACGACCGGATCGACGTCGCGCCCGGGATCGCGGTGCGCTTCCGCGACGCCGGACATATCCTCGGCAGCGCGATTCTCGAAATCTGGCTCACGGAGGGAGACGATCGCGTCACGATCGTCTTCAGCGGAGATCTCGGACCGCAGTCGACCGTCATGGAGCGGAATCCGGCGATCATTACCGAAGCGGATTACGTCGTCCTCGAATCGACCTACGGCAATCGCCTCCACAAGTCCAACCTCGAAAGCCGCGACGAATTTCGTTCCGTCATGAAGGATGCGCTTGCCGCGAACGCGAAGGTCATCATTCCGACGTTCGTCGTCGACAGGGCTCAGCGGATCCTTTACGAAATCATGCTGATGCAGCGCGAGGGAATCGTTCGCGACGTTCCGGTTTTCTTCGACTCTCCCATGGGGGTGGCGGCGACTGGGATCTACAGGAAGCATACGAACGTCATGTCGGCGGAAATCCTTTCCTGGACGGCGAAGGGGATCGATCCGTTCATGCCGGACAACCTGAAGTACGTCTCGGATGTCAGGGAGTCGCAGGCCATCAACGATGTCAAAAACGCGGTGGTTCTCGCCGGGAGCGGCATGTGTACCGGAGGGCGTGTCGTCCATCATCTCAAGCACGGCGCGTGGGATCCGAACAATCACGTCGTCTTTGTGGGATATCAGGCGAAGGGGACGCTCGGACGTCGCCTCGTCGACGGGGAAAAGGAACTCCGGATCGCCGGCGAGGACGTGACCGTGAAGGCGAAACTCCATACGATCAACGGTTTTTCGGCTCATGGCGACCGGAACGATCTCATGGTCTGGGCCACGAATTTTGTCCCGTCTCCCGGAGAGGGAGCCGAGGGACCGGTATTCATCGTCACCCATGGGGAACCCGAGGCATCGGAATCGCTCGCGCAGGGCATTCGCGAGATCGGAAGACCGGCCATCGTCCCGGCCCCGGGACAGGAGATTCTTCTCTCCTCCCGCAGGGATGAGGCCGAACGCGAGATTCTTCGCGCGATGCCCGCCGTGTGTGAGCGGGAGTCGGTCGAATGCCTGCTCGCCGAAATTTCGGCGCTTGCATCGGGGATGAGGAGCCGTGTAGCGTACGACCGACGCTACGAGGACGTCCTGCCGCTCCTGCAGTCGACCCGGACGCTGCTCGAGACCGCCGAAGGACACATGGCGGGCGGAGAGACCCCGGGGACATAGGTTCGGAGAACTCGTTTCGACCCCGAGGACATCCGACACATAGACGGACGGGGATTCCCGCGGACATCCGGAAACTCCCGAAGGAGTGGTCTCATGAGGCGGAACGGGGTGATCCGCTTTGCCGCCCTGATCGTCGGAGCAGTCATCGCGGCGGCAGCGTTCCATTTCGTCAGAGAACCGGACAGGCACCTTCTCGCTGCCGCCATTCCGGTGCCTGCCGGGGGAATGCCGTATCTGTTCGCACTTGGGCGCGGACGAGCGTTCGAGACGATACGGGCCGTGACCGACTCCGGAAACGGCGGAACGCTTTTTTCCACAATGCTGCGTCTCCTGTCCGGCGCGGAGCTCGCGGCCTTTCTTTCGGAATTGGGTGCGGGGAGCGTCTCATTCTGCGCTGCGGCGTTCTTTCCGGGAACGATATCGGACCGGGTTTCCGCCGGAGTGACGCCGGAATCATGGAAAGCGGCTGGTTTCAGTGTCAGCGCCGATGCGCCTGGATTGCGTCTCCGCCGGGGACCGGAGGAGAGCGTTCTCATCTCCTTCAACCGGACGATGATGCTTCTGGCGTCCGACGAAAAGTCCATGGAACGGATGCTCGCGGCACTTGCGGGGACGAAACCGCCGGCCGATGTCGTCTTCGATCTGGAGCCGTCATGGCCGAACCATGTGAGGATCCATGACGCCGGGCTCGTTGCGCATTGGGCGGCGCTTTCGCGGGTCGCGCTCAGGTCGGGAGACCTCGTGGTCGATATCGCGTGGAAAGAGAGCGGCCCGTTCGGTCGGCTCCGGTGGAAAGCCGACGGATTGTCGGCGATGCTGTCCGACGAGTTTCGTGTTTTTGGAGATCCGGTCCTGTGGAGCGAATCCCTGATCATGCCGAAGCCGGTTCATTTTGCGGCCGGTCTGTCTCTCGGCTCCCTCTTTTCCGATCGCCGGGGCGGGGCCGTACCGGCGAAGCTCTGCGAGCGGCTGAAGGTGGATCCACGACAGATGGCGGGCTTCCTTCCCGGTCCGGTCGTTGCGTGCATCGGGGGAAATTCCCGTTTTCTCGTATTTTCGCTTCCGGGCGTACTCCTCCAGTTTCCGGGCAGGGGCGACGCCGGGCGAAGGATGGCCGAGGCGTTCTGGAAACAGGACTGGAGCGTTCTCGTCCCATCCGTCGAGCGGATTGAGGGATACGATTCGGGGGGGACTGCTTCAGTGCCCTTTTCACTCGTCGCTCTCTCGAACGGGGACAACGCGATATACGGCCTTCTGGACCGCGAATATCTCGCCGAAGGAAAATGGTCTCCGCTCCGATCCGGTATTCCGGTCCTCAGGGAATATCCGAAATCCGTCGCGTGGGCCCATCTCGAGACCAGTCGTCTCGACGAGACGAGAGAGGCGCTCTCCCTGGCGAGGCAGGCGGCGGAACGCTTCGGCCTCTCCGGGGATGTCGTTTCGCGGCTCGACGGCACGTTGGCGTCGATGCGCGGGATCGGGACTCTTTCGATCGTTCTTCCCTCGATCGACGAAGGGTATGCGGAATGGATCCTGCCGCCGCGAGGAAGGTCGGAAGTCCGGTGAGGCAGAAACGACGCGATGCGCGAAGGAGTCGGTTACATGGAGAGACATGAATGCTACTGGTTCGTTGAGGACACACCGTTCCCGTGGGAATCGGAAGTGATCGGGGCTCTTGCCGGTG
>CALFXN010000044.1 GCA_937957815.1 uncultured Synergistales bacterium | reverse complement strand
GCGAAGTCTTATCGGCGCCGGTATCCTCGACCAGGAGGAGTGATATCCCGGGAGGTCCCGGAATCTCGTCGACGTACTCCTGCAGCAGACGCAGGCGCGGCAGGAGACGCTGGATATTGCGGTACGGCAGCGTGAGGCGCTCAGGACGGGGCGCCTCGATTCGTTACAGGGGCTCATGAAGGAGCTTCACGACGCTTCATTTCGCGCCCAGGCGCTGGACCGGCGTCGGGAAGCCGAGGCGGAGTCGCTGGCGCGAACGCTCGGGGTTCATCCGAGATTGTCGGAAATTCTCGAAAAGCTGAACGAAGGGGAGCGCGAGGCCCTCTCGTCGGTCGCCGGGAGTTTCGGGCTCGTGGTCCGGAAGCTTCAGGCGGAGATGAAGATCCTTTCGCGACTCGCCGATGAGTCGAGAAGACTCGGGGAAGTGATGCTCTCCGAGTGGCGCCGGTTGGAATCCACGTTTTCCCCGGATGGCGGGTTCGATCTCAAGGGATAGGAGTGAACGACGATGATCAACAGCTTTTTCGGCCTTGAACTTGGGAAACGAGCTCTCGACTACTTCCGGAGAGGCATCGAGACCGCCGGCCACAACATTTCAAATGCGGACGTCGAGGGGTATTCGCGTCAGCGCGTCGAAGCCTCGACGACCGACCCGTACACCGATCCCGGCCTGAACCGCCCCGCCCTTCCCGGTCAAATCGGAACCGGCGTCAAGATCGACGCGATCGTTCGCCTGCGAGACGAATTTCTGGATATCCAATACCGCGAGGAGACGACAGTTCAGGGGTATTGGGACGCCATATCATCGGCGCTGAACACCGTCGAACTCTACGTCAACGAACCCGGCGGCAAGGGGCTGAAGGCAAGCCTCGACGCTTTCTGGGCGAATCTCGAAGACCTTCACACGCAGGCCAACAGCACGAGCGTACGGGAAGTCGTCGCGAGCCAGATCAAGACATTCACGGCGGAACTCGACCAGATCGTCAAAAACTACGACGAATACCGCAAGGCGCTCGACAAGGATCTCGTTCTGCAGGTGAAGCAGGCGAACGACTGCATCGACCAGATAGCCGCGCTCAACGTCACGATCAAGGAAATCGAAGGTGTCGGCGCCAACCCCAATGACCTGTACGACCGGCGCGACCTGCTCGTCGAAAAACTTTCGAAGCTCATCGACATCGACGTCAACCCGAGCTGCAGCATCTCCGACGAATTCATCATCGACCTTCATGGCAAGATCCTCGTCCAGGGGGACCAGACCCGGCATCTCGTGGCCGTCGAAGTCCAGGGGAACGCCGGAATGCACGACGTTCAGGTCGAAGACAATCTCTTCGACCTCGTCGACAAACCCGAAGTTCTCGAGATCATCGCCGAACAGGGGGCCTCGGAAGCGGTTCACAACGTCGAGATCGACCGCCTCGCGTCAGAAACGACATGGAAGGTCGGACAGGGAGATGCGACTCTGCCGGCGTGTCCTCCGCGTGTCCGTCCGACCTCTGTGAGCGACGCGCTCAACCTCAAGGGAAGCATCACGCTTCAGGTTGGAAGCCAGGGAGTCCGGACGATGTCGAAATCGCTCTCCGCTCCGTTGTTGACTGCCGGAGCGACGGGAGATACGTATTCGTTCAGGGTCTCAGCCGGAACCAACGAACGGGACGTATCGGTCTCGTGGAACGGAGCCAACTGGGAAATTAACGATGACGCGGGAACGCCAACCTATACGACGACAGGCGCCACTCTGGGGGCGGCCGACATCCAAAACTTTCTCTCCGCAAGCCTGACGTCGATGAACGTCTCCGCGACGCTTGCGACGACGGCGTCCGGAGACCAGATGACACTGACATCAAACGACTTCCACCTCCTTTCGATCGTCGACGTGAAGGGAAATATCATCTCGAAACTCGGGATGACGGACGATTCGCCGAAGATGACCATCGAAGTCACTGAAAAAGACACGCTCGAGACGATCCGGAACAAGATCAACGGAACGTACGGCATTACGGACGCCGACGGGAACGCGATCCTCGACAAACCCGAGCAGTGGCTTCACGCGAGCATCGGAAAGGCGACGGACGACACGTTCTATCTCGTCCTCGAAAGCAACGTCGTGGGAGAAGCCCAGCGGATCAACGTCATGGGCGAGGAAAGCGGATAGATCGGAAGAGCACACGTC
>CALFXN010000043.1 GCA_937957815.1 uncultured Synergistales bacterium | reverse complement strand
CTGGCTCTGCCTGGAAAGAAATATCCTGCAAGGCCGTTGTTTCGAGAGGCGTTCCCCGATGATACGTATATCCAAGACCGCTTACGACAAGCGACATAGTGCTGCCTCCATGCATGAACGGACGGGCTTCGTATCCGGGGAGATGATTCCCGAATCGACGAGCGATCTCCAGAGAAGAAGAAGCGGGGGAGGTTCGATTCCCCATTCGCCGCAATCCTTCCTCGTCAGGATATCGACAGCGCTTCCTTCGGAGACGATCTCGCCGGAATGAAGTACGACGACCCGGTCGCAGCGAAGCGCTTCCTCCAGCCTGTGCGTGATGTAGATGATCGAACGTCCCTGACGGTGCAGGGAAGACAAAACGTCGAGGACCTCGGATCTGCCCGCGGGATCCAGCATGGCTGTCGGTTCGTCGAGAACGATACATGGGGTGTCGAGGGCAAGCGCTCCGGCAATCGCGAGGCGCTGCTTTTCCCCGCCTGAGAGAGTGTACGTCGGTTTGCCGGCCTTCGCCGACAGGCCTACGGTAGAAAGCGCGGTTCGGACACGGGAACGGATCGCCTCGGACGAAAGGCCGATGTTTTCCGGACCGAAAGCCGCGTCATCCTCAACCGTCGTTCCCACGATCTGGTTCTCCGGGTTCTGAAAGACAAGGGATACCGTGCGGCGAATCGCCGGGACGCACGAGGAGGCGGCGGTGGAAAGGCCATCGACAAAACAAGCGCCCTGCGTGGGAATCAGCAGGGCGTTCATCAGTCGTGCCAGAGTCGATTTCCCGGATCCGTTGCTTCCCAGAATCCCGAGCCATTCGCCCTTCCGGACCCTGAGCGAGACGCCCCGAAGTGCGGGAGCGCGTGCACCGGAGTAGGTGTACCACACGTCCCGCAAATCGCAGACGAACTCCTGGGGCATCGTCAGTCGACCAGTCGAATGACGGCGAGGGTGGAACCGTCTCCCACGCGATATCCGGTCTTGATGATTCTGGTGTAGCCGCCGGGTCTGCTCGCAAATCTCTTGGCGATATCGTCGAAGAGCTTGATCGAGGCTTCCTTGTGCGGCATGCGCGAACGAATGATCCGGCGATCATGGATGGTGCCGCCCTTCGCGCGCGTAATGAGTTTCTCCGCAACGCGACGCAATTCCTTCGCGCGCGTCAGAGTCGTTGTGATGCTCTCTTCCAAGAAGAGGCTCGCGGCCATGTTCGCGAGCATCGCCCTCCGGTGGCTTCCGTACCGACCGAGGGTTCTGTGGTCCATTTGGTGTCGCATGGGACCGAGTCCTCCTTTACAGGGTTATTCTTCCGCTTTGTCGCCGGACTTCTCGTTTTTCAGCGTGATGCCCAGCTTTTCGACCTTCTCCTCAATCTCGCGCAGGGAGATCTTCCCGAGGTTACGGATCTTGAGGAGATCCTCTTTGTTTTTGCTCAGCAGATCGCCGATGGTGTGAATCCCGCCGCGAAGAAGACAATTTTCGCTTCGAATAGAAAGCTCGAGCTCATGCACAGGCTTCGAAAGGAAGTCGTCCTTTTCCGGATCTCCGGTACGCACGCCTTCGGACGGAGTTTCCAGCGGTCCCAATGCGGATTCTTTCGACATGGAGCTGGGATGCGCCTTTTCGATCTCGTCAGCGACGATTCCGAAATACCCCTTGATGGTCGTCGCGGCTTCGCAGACCGAAATGTCGGGTGCAACGACGCCGTTCGTCCACACTTCGAGAACGAGGCGCTCATAATCCGTTCTGTGACCGACGCGTGCCGCCTCGACCTCGTAATTCACCCGCTGTACGGGGGAGAACAGAGCGTCGATCACGAGTCCGTCGGCAGGAAGATACGGAGGTCGCGGTCGCTCGGACGTCCCGTATCCGGTTCCCTGCTCGATATACAGATCCATGGAGAGCTTCGCTCCGTCTTCCATCGTACAGATATACGCATCTCCGTCCACAAATTCAACCTCACTGTCGGGCTGGATGTCTGCCGCGGTCACCTTCTTAGGACCTTCGACCTCGAGACGGAGTACGCGTACCTCGTTGCTGAAGCTGCGAACGGAGAGCTTCTTCAGGTTCAGGAGCATGCCGATGACGTCCTCCCGAACCCCCGCAACGGTACTGAACTCGTGCAGAACCCCGTCTATCCGCACCGACGAAATGGCGGCACCCCTTATCGAAGATAGGAGAACCCGACGAAGTGCGTTTCCAAGAGTCACTCCATAACCCCGCTCGAGAGGTTCGATCGTGATCTTGCCGTAGGTAGAGCTGCACTCTTCGATTCGGATTTCAGGCCGCAACAGTTCCAAAATCCCCAACACCTTTCGGGACGTTATCGGGCGTAAAACTCGACGACGAGCTGTTCGGTAACCGGCACGTCAATCTGTTCACGCGTTGGAATGGACAGGACTTTCCCTTCCATATTTTCCGCGGAGTACTGAAGCCACTCGGGGATGTGACGCGACGAGGCCACTTCCGCGTTTTCCTTGAGGAACTGGATCTCGCGGCTCTTTTCCGCAATGGAGATGCTGTCGCCTCCCTTGACGAGATAACTGGGAATGTCGACCTTCTTTCCATTGATTCGGAAATGCCCGTGCATGACAAGTTGTCTGGCCTGACGGCGGCTTATGCCGTATCCGAGACGGAAGACGACGTTGTCGAGCCGTCTTTCGAGAAGCTGGAGGAAATTATGTCCCGTCTGACCCGGCATGGCGTTCGCCTGCTCGAAGAATCGGCGGAACTGCGCTTCGTTCATGCCGTAATACCTCCGGAGCTTCTGCTTTTCCCGAAGACGGATTCCGTATTCACTGACCTTGGTACGCATCTTGCCGCCGCCGCCCGGAGTCTTTTTGCTTTTCTCCCGTCGCGTAATGGCGCACTTCTCGGTGAAGCACCTGTCTCCCTTCAGAAACAGCTTGCCTCCCTCCGCCCGGCACAGGCGGCACGCAGGACCCGTATATCTGCTCATGAGATTCTCTCCTCCTCCCGTCCCGCGACTACACCCGACGCCGCTTCGGCGGTCGGCATCCGTTATGCGGGATGGGCGTCGCTTCTTTAATCATATTGACCTGCAGACCCGCAGCCTGAAGGGATCGTATGGCCGACTCGCGACCGGGTCCCGGTCCCTTGACGACGACGTCTATCTCCTGGACCCCATGTTCCTGAGCGGCTTTCGCAACCTGCTGCGCAGCGATCTGCGCGGCGAACGGAGTCGATTTTCGCGTTCCCTTGAAACCGACGTTTCCGCCCGAAGCCCAGGCGAGCACGTTTCCACCCTTATCCGAAACGCTTACGATCGTATTATTGAAAGTGGAATAGATATGCGCCACACCATAGCTGACATTCTTTCTTTCCTTGCGCTTTCCGCGCCTTTGCGTACGCTTCGCCACGTGCGTAATCCTCCTTGTCCTCGTTCAATGCCCGTCGGAAACCGCCCGGTTACTTTCCGGCCTGCTTCTTGTTCGCAACAGTCCGACGCGGTCCCTTTCTCGTACGGGCATTGGTTCGCGTGTGCTGGCCACGTACCGGAAGGCCGATACGATGCCGTATTCCCCTGTAGCACCCGATATCCATCAATCTCTTGATATTCATGGATATCTCGCGGCGAAGGTCGCCTTCCACCTTGTAATGCTCTTCGATCTCGCGCCGGATCTTCTGTTCTTCTTCTTCGGTCAGGTCCTTCACGCGTGTATCGGGGTTCACTCCTGTTGCTGCGAGAATCTTCTTCGACACAGGCAGACCAATACCGAAAATGTACGTCAACCCGATCTCGACCCTCTTGTCACGCGGGAGATCGACTCCTGCGATTCGCGCCATATCCGACTACCTCCTTGCTCCCTGTCGCTGTTTGTGCCGGGGGTTGCGGCTGCAGATAACCCGGACGACCCCTTTGCGCCGGATGATCCGGCAGAATTCGCAGATCGGCTTAACCGACGGTCGTACTTTCATAGTGTCCACGCTCCTCCAGAAAATCATCCGAACAGGTCTCCCATCCGGATAAAAAAAGAGAATTTCAGAGTGCTCTTCAGGCTTCCGCCGGGAGAAAAACCGACGGATACGAGGTAGTATTTCGAGCTATTTATATCTATAGATTATGCGTCCCCGTGTCAAGTCATACGGTGAAATTTCCACAAGAACCTTGTCGCCGGGAAGAATCCGGATAAAGTGCATCCGCATTTTTCCGGAAACATGGGCAAGAAGCTTGTGTCCATTCTCGAGCTCAACCCTGAACATAGCGTTGGGTAACGGCTCAAGCACCTTCCCCTTGACCTCGACTACCTCGTCTTTGTTCGCCATGCGGTCACGTCTCCCTCCCTGCAATTTATCGAATCCGTATTCCGGCAAATGACGTTTCGGATCCTTCCGCTGTCTATCATCTCTCCGCGCGCAAGCGCGGCTGCGATGTCTTCGTCTCTCCATCCCGTAGGCTGAAGGTGAATCGGATTCTTCGCCTTCAGCCGGTCCATGGGGAAACGCTTTCCATCACTGACAAGGATCCTTCTTTCCCGGAACCCCATGACGATGTACCATGTTCCGGCGTCCTTGCCCTGCAGGGAGCGCACAATCTGCCCCAAAGTGAATTCCATACGTTCTTACTCCCATGTCCACGGGGTAAGTATTTCAGGTTCATCGCAGGTAACAAGAACCGTTCGTTCGAAATGAGCTGCGTCCGAGCCGTCCGCTGTGAGAACCACCCAGTCGTCCGGTCCGGTTACGACATCTTCCCCGCCTGCCATCACCATTGGCTCGATCGCGAGGACCATTCCCGGTTTCAGGGTGATTCCACGCCCGGGATGGCCGTAATTCGGCACCTGGGGCGGTTCGTGAAGATGCCGGCCGATCCCGTGTCCCGTATAGTCCCGCACGAGTCCGAAGCCCTCGCCGAGAATATATGCCTCCACGGCATGCCCGATATCTCCGATCGTATTCCCCGGGTGGGCCTTTTCTATCGCCCTTTCGAGCCCTGTCTGAGTCGCGCGGAGAAGGTGCATTCTCTCCTCGCTCACGATACCGACGGGAAACGTACACGCCGCATCGCCGTAATACCCTTCGTAGCACGCGCCGACATCGACGCTGACGATATCGCCTTCCTCGAGAAATCGCTCTGCGCTTGGTATCCCATGTACGATTTCACTGTTGATCGAGACACAGACGGCTCCAGGAAATGGAATCGATATTCCGGGAACCCTGTATCCCTTGAACGCAGGTGCCGCATCCGACTTGCGTATGACTTCCTCGGAAAGAGCGTCAATTTCGGCGGTCGTCATCCCCGCGCGGATTACAGTCCGGATCTCGTCCAGGACATCGGCGACGATTCGGCCTGCCTGTCGCATGAACCGGAGATCCCGTTCCCCTTTGAGACTTATCATGACCTGTTTGCGCACATGGTCTCGATGGCTTGCATAACGACACTGCTGGATGTCGCCGCATCGACCGAACGAAGAAGGGTCTTTTCCCTGTAAAGTGTAATCAGGGGGGCTGTCTGCAGATGATATACCGCAAGGCGGTTCCTTATGACCTGTTCCGTGTCGTCGTCCCTCTGATAGAGTTCCCCTCCGCAAAGCTCGCATTGGGATCCCTTCTTCGAAGGCTTGAACGAAACATGATAGATCTCGCCACAGGAACGGCAAACCCGCCTTCCGGAAAGACGGCAGACCACTGTTTCGTCGTCAACGTCAAGGAGAACAACTCCGTCAAGCTGCATGTTCTTCTCAGTCAGATACACGTCGAACGCTTCCGCCTGAGGTAACGTTCTGGGAAAACCGTCAAGCAGAAACCCCGAAACACAATCCGGCTTTCCCAGACGATCCGCAACCATCGACACGACAAGGCCATCAGGAACAAGCTGTCCCGCATCCATATACTTTCTCGCTTCAATACCGAGGGGAGTTCCGGCACGAACGTTCTCTCGGAAAATGTCCCCCGTCGAAATGTGCGGAATTCCGAATTTCCCCCTGATTGCAGCCGCTTGCGTTCCCTTCCCCGCCCCAGGAGGCCCGAGGAGAATGATCTTCATCGTTTTGCGTCACCGTCCGTCTAGAATCGGAGCAACCCGGCGGCCTTGCCGTCCCGACGCTTCAGAATACCCTCGTAATGCCGCATGAGGAGATGACCTTCGATCTGATGAACCGTGTCGAGAGCGACACCGACAACAATGAGAACTGCCGTCCCCCCGAAATAGAAGCTCGTCAGGCCCATCAGCGATGTCATCATCGTCGGAATCAGGGCGATGATCGCAAGAAAGACGGCGCCACCGAGAGTGATCCGCGACATGACCTTTTCGATATAATCGGACGTCGGCTTCCCGGGACGAATTCCGAGGATGAAGCCTCCGTACTTCTTCATGTTGTTCGCTACATCCGCCGGGTTGAAGACGACGGCAGTGTAGAAATACGAGAAGAAGATGATGAGCGCTACATACAGCCCTTCGTACACAATCCCCCCCGGAGCAAAAATCCTCTGGAGAAGTACCGCGAGATCCCCCGAGAAAAACCGCGCGATCGAGTACGGGAACAGGAGAACCGAGGACGCGAAGATGATCGGTATGACCCCGGCCTGGTTCACGCGCAACGGGATAAACGTGCTCTGTCCTCCATAGACCCTGTTTCCCACGACCCGTTTGGCATACTGAACCGGAAGTCGTCTCTGGCCTTCCTGCAGAAGAATGCATCCCGCGATTACGACGACCATGAACACGATCGCCACGAGCAGAAGGAGGACATTCATTTCGCCGAGCATCAGCATCCGCCAGCTTTGAATGATCGATTCTGGCACACGGGCAACAATACCGGCAAAGATGAGCAGAGAAATCCCGTTCCCGATTCCGTGGTCCGAGATTTCCTCTCCGAGCCACATTACGGCAAGGGATCCCGCCGTCACCGTCGTCACGACGATAATTCCGTCGAAGAGGGCTCCGCTGAAAACGCCGAGCCCTCGAAGCCAGAAGGTCATCCCGACAGCCTGGACAAGAGCGAAGAAAATTGTCCCGATCCTCGTGTACTGGACAATTTTTTTCCGCCCTTCCTCAGTGTCTTTCTGCATCTTCTCAAGAGAGGGGAAGACGACGACAAGAAGCTGCATGATGATACTGGAGTTAATGTACGGCGCGACGCCAAGCGCGAAGACGCTGAAGCGACGCAGAGCGCCACCGGCGAATATGTCGAGGAACCCCAGCACGCCGCCCTGTTCGAACAGCTTTGCCATTGCATCCGCATCAATTCCGGGGGTGGGAATGTGGGCCCCGAGCCGGAAGACGAACAGTACGCCGAGGGTGAAGAGAATTCTCCTCTTAAGATCCGGCAATCTGAATGCGTCCCGGAAGGAGTCCAGCACTTAGATCACCTCTGCCTTCCCACCTGCGGCTTCAATCTTGCTCTTTGCCTGGGCGCTGAATACATGCGCTCTGACCGTCAACGGCTTGTCGATCTCGCCGCGGGCGAGAACCTTCACGGGCGAATCGGTTGCGTGAACCAGGCGTGCCTTGTAGAGCTCGGCGAGTCCGACAACCTGATTGGCTTCGAAACGGGACGAAAGAGTATCGATGTTGACAACCTCATACGTCGTCGCGAACCGGGCGTTATTGAACCCCCGCTTGGGGATTCTCCGCGAAATCGGCATCTGTCCACCTTCGAAACCTGGACGAACACCGCCACCGCTTCTCGCCTTCTGTCCCTTGTTTCCCTTTCCTGCCGTCTTGCCCGTTCCACTGCCGATACCCTGTCCCAATCTCTTGCTCTTTTTCCGCGATCCGTCGACGGGACGCAAATCGTGCAAATTCACGAAATCCACCTACCCTTCAACGACAGACCAGCGGACAAGGTGATGTACCTGAGTGACCATGCCCCTGATCTGCGGCGTATCCTCGTGTTCGACTACATGGTGGAGACGCTTGAGTCCAAGCGCCTCGATCGTCCTTTTGTGGCGTTCGGGGCGTCCGATTGCGCTCCTGATCCACTCGATACGGAGTTTCGCCATGATGCGTCTCCTCCTTAACCGGCCGTTGTATCGTTCTGCGCGGCTTTCTTTCCGCGCAGCCTGAGGATTTCGTCGGGAGTGCGAAGTCCCTGAATCGCCTGAATCGTAGCCCACGCGACGTTGATCGGGTTCGACGTTCTTCCCACGACCTTGGTCAGAACGTCCTTGACGCCGCCGAGTTCCATGATTGCGCGCACGACTCCTCCCGCGATGACTCCGGTTCCGGGAGCTGCGGGACGAAGCAGGACCGAAGCCGATCCGAAATCGCCGATTATAGGATGAGGAATCGTGCTCCCGACCTTCTTGAGCTCGACCAGGTTCTTTCCGGCCTTGTCGATTCCCTTACGGACGGCCTCGGAAATTTCCTTCGCCTTGCCCATGGCGACGCCGATATACCTCTGGCCATCTCCGACGACAACAAGAACACTGAACTTGAATCGTTTCCCGCCTTTGACGACCTTGCTGACTCTGTTGATGGCAACGACACGTTCGCTGAGTTCGACTCCCTTGATGTCGTCCGCTTTTCTGGTATTCATCCTCGGCATCCCTCCTAGAACGTGAGGCCCGCTTCACGGGCGGCATCAGCGAGAGACTTGACCACTCCGTGGAACATATGGCCGCCCCGGTCGAAGACGACCTGGGCGATCCCCTTTTCGAGGGCCGTCCGAGCCACGAGAGCGCCGACGGCCTTCGCCGCTTCGATGTTGCCCGTGCTCT
>CALFXN010000042.1 GCA_937957815.1 uncultured Synergistales bacterium | reverse complement strand
GATCATCCAGGGGTTGCAGCCGGGACCGCTGCTCTTCACGAAAAACGCGGACATCGTATATGGGCTTTTTTCTTCGCTTCTTGTCGGGAATATTCTCATGCTCGCACTGGGACTTCTCTGTGTCAGGCTCTTCTGCCGGGTCGTCGAACTGTCCAAACGGATCATCATTCCGACGATCATAACGCTTTCGATCGTGGGGGCGTATTCGATGAACAACAGCATCTTCGACGTATGGGTCTGTATCGGGTTCGGCGTCATCGGATACCTTATGCAGAAGGTCGATATGCCGTCCTCTCCGATCATCCTTGCGGTCATTCTCGGTCCGATGGCGGAGAGCAACCTGCGGCGCGCGGTTCTCATGTACCAGGGGAGCTATTCGTTCCTGTGGACGCGACCGATAGGCGTCGTCTTTCTCGTGCTGGCCGCGCTGTCGCTCTATTCGTCATATCGCAGGGCCCACAGCTGAACGAGTGTCGTGACGCCATACGATAAAAGCGCGGGCCGCTTCCGGAGGAAACCGGAAGCGGCCCGCGCTTTCTGGATTCACGTCGCTATTTCACGATTTCGACGAGTGTCACGTCGAAAATCAGCGATTTGCCGGCGAGAAAGTGATTCGCGTCGAGCAGGATTTGGTCTCCTTCGATTTCCCTGATGGAGACGCGCATCGGAACTCCGTCGCGGGATGACATCTGCAGAACTTCTCCGACGACGGGCGTGTATCCCTTCGGAAGCAGAGAACGAGGGAGCCGGAAGAGCATGTCTTCGTCCCGGACCCCGTACGCCTCTTCGGGCGGAAGCCGCAGCGTTTTCACTTCGCCGACCTCCATTCCGACGACTCCCGAATCGAAGCCTGGAATCATCTGCCCGGTACCGACAACGAACTCCAGAGGTTCTCTCCCCGCCGAAGAATCGAAGACTGAACCGTCCGTCAATTTCCCGGTATAATGGACACGAATGCAGTGTCCCCTTTTCACACGCATGAGACATACCCCTCTCGGAAGAATCCGCCGCTTTCAATGCTGCGGAAAAACAATGGATTATGAAAGTATTGTACGGGGAAAGACCTGCGATCGCAAATTGCGAAGAGAGATAAAAAGTGTACGAAGGGACATCTTTCCATGATATCGTTACCGTTGTTCCGTGATACAATGCCTCAACGATAGAATTCATGAAAAGAGGTGATGCCCCTCAGGCGAAAGCGTCGATTACCCGGCATGTCAGTTGTTTGCGGACAGAATCGAATCTTTCTCGGTATCCCAAGGAGGGAGCACAACCATGAAGAAAAAAGTCGTTTTGATGCTGGCAATTTCCGTTTTTCTCGCAACAGTCGCATTCGCCGCCGATTCCGTGACGGTGAAGATCGGCAACGTCCTGAATCCGGATCATCCGTGGAACGTCGCACTGAACGGCTTCGCGCAGGATGTCGAAAAGGCGACCGGAGGCCGTGTGCTCGTCAAGATCTTCCCGAGTTCACAGCTCGGCAACGAGAAGGATCTTATCGAGGGGCTCCGCATGGGGACCGTCGATGGCGGCCTTATCGGAGGATCGTCTTTCCAGAGCCTCGACCCGAAATTCGGCATCGAGGAGTTGCCTTACGCTTTTGCGAACCACGAACAGGCGTACAAGGCGTTCGACGGGAAACTCGGCGAAGCGCTGTTCGATATTCTCGGGAAAAAGGGAGTTGTCGGACTCTCGTGGTGGGAGAACGGCTTCCGTCACATTTCCAACAGCAAAAAGCCGATCCTCGCTCCGGAGGACCTCAAGGGGCTCAAGATCCGCGTCACGCCGAACAAGATGCGCCTCGACACATTCAACGCGCTCGGCGCCTCCCCGATGCCGATCCCGTTCGGCGAACTCTACTCCGCACTCCAGCAGGGGGTCGTCGACGCGCAGGAAAATCCGCTCGCCATCTTCTTCTCGAACGGGTTCTCGGAAGTTCAGAAAAATCTGTCGCTGACGAGCCACATCTGGACATCCGCGATCCTGTGCGTGAACAAGGATATCTGGAAGAAGATTTCGGACGCGGACAGGAAGG
Source organism: uncultured Synergistales bacterium (assembly GCA_937957815.1). Taxonomy (GTDB): domain Bacteria; phylum Synergistota; class Synergistia; order Synergistales; family Aminobacteriaceae; genus CALFXN01. Next base: position 3,193 of record CALFXN010000042.1, on the reverse strand, counting down.
TCGTTCTCGAAAGCGCAGCGAAGTGGCGGGACGAGGAGCGGAAGATGATCCGAGCCTCGGACGACGAACTTGTCGCGAAGATCAGGGAAAAGGGAGTGGATGTCCGGACCGTCGATACGACCGCCTTCCGTGCGGCTGTCAAGAGCGTCTGGAAAGCCTATGAATCAGTCTTCGGCAAGGATTTGCTCGACCTCGTCGAGGAGGCCGGAAAGTAATCGATGAGGGCTTTTCTTTCGCGGGGGCTTCGATGGTTTGTCGTTCTATCGATCATCGTCATGTTCGTCGAAGTCGTCGTCGAGGTCTCCTGTCGCTTCGTGCTGAAAGCGCCGATCCCGTGGGGGGCTGAACTCTCGCAGACCGTTCTTGTCTGGCTCACGTTCGTCGGGGCTGCCGCCGCGTTTCTGAAGGGCGACCATATCGCAATCAATATGTTCGGAGACGCCTTGAGATCGAAGGTGGCGAAGACGGCGCTCCGGGCGATCAACACGACGATCACGCTGGCGTTCGTTGCGGTCGCATGCCGGTCGGGATGGCAGGTTGTCGAACGGACGTGGGAGGACACGACCCAGTCGCTCGGGATTTCCGCGGGGATCATGTATCTTGCGTTGCCGTTCGGGATGGCGCTGATCCTTCTGCTTGCCGTCATGGCGCTTTCCGGTAGGAACGGCGGAGGCCAGGGGTCATGATCCTGCTCGTAGGAGCCATGCTCGCGATGATGGTTTCCGGTGTCCCGATCGCCTTCGCGATAGGGGCGTCGGCCACGTTGTACCTGATCATCGGGGACGCGGTCCCGCTCATGGTCGTCGCCCAGAGGATGGTCGTGGGCGTCGATTCCTTCACGCTGCTCGCGATTCCGCTCTTTCTTCTCGGCGGGGCGCTCATGGCGGCCGGAGAAATCACGCCGAAGATCATGCGTTTCGCGTACGTCCTCGTCGGGTGGATCCCGGGAGGACTCGCCATGGTGCTCGTCGTCTCGTGCATGCTGTTCGGAGCGATTTCCGGGTCAGGAGTGGCGGATGTCGTCGCGATCGGATCGATCGTCGTCCCCATGATGAACCGACAGGGATACCGAAGACCTTTCACGGCGGCGCTTCTCGGCTGTGCCGGGTCGCTCGGGACGATCATTCCGCCGAGCATGGTCATGGTTATCCTGGGAGTCACCATGGGAGCTTCGATCGGAAAGCTCTTCATCGGGGGCATCGTTCCTGGGATCCTTCTGGGAATTTTCCTGATGGCGCTTTCGTATTATTTCGCGCGGAAGGAAAACTATCCGCGGGGCGAGCGTCCGACGTGGAAGGAAGTGAAGTCGGCGTTTCGCGAAGCCCTGCTGCCTCTCGGAGCGCCCTTCCTGATCGTTGCCGGCTTCCGGAGCGGCATTTTCACGGCGACCGAAACCGGCGCGGTCGTGGCTCTCTACGCGTTGATCCTCTCGGCGTTCGTATACCGGAAGCTGACCCTGAGCGCGTTTCTCGACGTCTGCTATTCCGTAGGCATCACGAGTGCATCGGTGCTCCTCATCATCTCCTCGGCGTCGCTGTTCGGATGGATCCTCGCTGCCGACCAGATTCCGCAGAAGGTGGCGACGTTCATCCTCTCCGTCTCGAAGAGCTACTGGGGAATCCTGATCATGTTCAACATTCTCCTGCTGATTCTCGGGACGTTCATGGAGACCATTGCGGTCGTCATCATCATCGTGCCGATCTTCATGCCGATCATGCAGCAGATCGGCGTCGACCCGATCCATCTCGGCGTGATGATCGCCGTCAACCTGGCCATAGGCGCGAATTCCCCGCCGCTTGGCGTGGACCTGATCACGGCCTGTAAAGTGACGGACACGAGCTACGAGAGTTCATTCCCGTTCGTGTTTCCGTTTATCGGATCGATGGCTGCGGCGCTCATGCTCATCATCGCATTTCCGGGGCTCGTGACATACCTGCCGAATCTCCTTGTGCGGTGACGGACAGAATATCCGATTGCGGCGTGAGAGGGCGGCTTCCCTTCAGGGAGCCGCCTTTCTTTTCTCGTATAGTACAATAGGGCGGTTCTCGAAGACTGTCCGTTGGGTGACGGAACAGGGGGGCATCGGAATTTGAATACGCTTCATTGCTTGCTCATCGCGAAGGAGATCGGTATCGGGCGGGAACAGGTTGCCGCTGCGGCGGAACTGCTTGAGGAAGGCTCCACGGTTCCGTTCATCGCACGGTACCGGAAGGAAGCGACGGGCTCTCTCGACGAGGTCGCGATCGTTACCATCCGCGACAGACTCGGACAGCTTGCCGAGCTTGACAAGCGGCGGGAGGCGGTGCTGCGCTCGCTTGAGGAGCGCGGACTGCTGTCGGACGGTCTCCGGGAGGCGGTCGGGAAGGCGCAGTCGCTTGCGCGGCTTGAAGATATCTACCTCCCGTTCCGGCCGAAGCGCCGGACGCGGGCGTCGATTGCTGCGGAGAAGGGGCTGGCGCCGCTTGCGGATCTTCTCCTGGAGGCTGTCGCGGGAAAGAGAGCCGACGTCGATCCCGAGACGGAAGCGCGACGTTTCCTCGATCGGGAAAAGGGAGTAGGCGATCCGGGAGAGGCTCTTGCCGGGGCACGGGATATCATCGCGGAACGGGCGAGCGAGGATTCGAGAGTACGGGCGTCGCTCAGGGAACTCTTCGCCCGCCGCGCGACGCTTCGATCGAAGGTCGTGAAGGGGAAAGAGGAGGAGGGGGCGAAGTACCGGGACTACTTCGAGTGGAACGAATCCGTCCGCACAGTCCCGTCCCACAGGATTCTCGCATTGTTCCGCGGGGAGCGCGAGGGGGCGCTTTCCCTCTCGTTCCTGCCGGCGGAGGAGGAGGGGATCCTGATTATGGAGAGCTTCTTCGTCCCGGGGACAGCCGGAGCCTCGCGCGCCGCGGAGCAGGTGCGCGAGGCCGTGCGCGACGGCTATGGGCGCCTTGCGGCTCCTTCGATGGAAAACGAACTCAGAGGTGTGCTCAAGCGTATCGCGGACGAACAGGCCGTCGTCGTCTTTGCGCGCAACGTCCGCGATGTTCTGATGGAAGCGCCGCTCGGCCAAAAACCCGTTCTTGCGGTCGATCCTGGTGTCCGGACCGGGTGCAAGCTCGCGATGCTCGATGCGCAGGGATCGTTGCTCGCAACGGATGTGATTTACCTGCAGCGTGGAGACCGCGAAATCTCGGACGCGGTCAGA
>CALFXN010000041.1 GCA_937957815.1 uncultured Synergistales bacterium | reverse complement strand
GATCGCGTCGAGTTCGGCCGACCCCGTTTCGGGAAAGCGGACGTTGACGGCTCCCGAGGAGAGTGCCGACGCTACGGACATGAAGGCCCGGATTCCCGCGCCGATACGGTAGAGGATGAACGCGGCGACAGCGACGACGGCGGCGACGCACCCCCACGATACGACGACTGCGCGGCCCGAGACGAACGCAAGGCCGACCGATGCGGGAAGTGCGATGAGGATCGCCAGGATGCTGTGCTTGAGTGACACGACCGACATCTCCTTTTGAATGGATGTTTTGTGAAAATGATATCATAAAAGTGGCGCTTTTTCAGGAAGATTCACGTTTGAAAGCGACATGAAAGAAAGTATGGAATATTCCGGCCAAGGTCACGACACCGGAATGCACAAAGGAGCGCCCTCCCGGGAGGGCGCTCCTTGTCTTTGCGGAGCTCGCGGTTCGGTCCGTCGTCTCAGCAGGAATAGTAGAGTTCATACTCCTTCGGGGTCGGGATGTCGTTGACCTCCTTGGCTTCCTTTCGCTTGAGCGTCACCCAGTTGGTGATGAACGACTCCGGGAAGACGCCTCCTTCGAGCAGGAAGCCGTGGTCTTTCTCCAGTTCGTCGAGCGCTTCGTCCAGGCTCTGCGGAAGCAGTCGCAGCCCCATCTTTTCGGTATCGGCGTGATAGATGTCCGTTTCGACCGGTCCGAAACCCGATTTCGCGGGGTCGATCGAGCGGCGGACGCCGTCGAGCCCCGCCTGAAGGAGCGCCGCGAAGAGGATGTAGGGGTTCGCGGTCGCGTCCGAGGACCGGAATTCGAACCGGCGGTCCTCTGGGGCCTTCGCGTATCCCGGGATCCGGATGATCGCGGAGCGGTTCGACGTCGCGAACGCGACGCCGATCGGGGCCTCGTAGCCGCGGACGAGGCGCTTGTAGGAGTTCGTCGAGGGGCTCGCGACGGCCGAAAGCGCCGGAGCGTGCGCGAGAATGCCCCCCATGAAGTTCAGCGCGAGGTCCGAGAGGCCGCCGTAGTTCGTCTCCGGGCCGGCGAAGACGGATTTCCCGTCTTTGAAGAGCTGCATGTGGACGTGCATTCCGCTGCCGGCCTCTCCATAGAAGGGTTTCGGCATGAATGTCGCCGTGCAGCCCCGTTCGACGGCTATGTTTCTGACGAAGTGCTTGATGAGCATCGCGCCGTCGGCGAGGAACTTCGCCTCTCCCATCGCCGTCTCGATTTCGTGCTGCCCGGGGCCCCCGACCTCGTGGTGGTGGTATTTCACCGGGATTCCGAGTCCGTCGATGGCGGCGGCCATGTCGGCGCGCAGGTCGCGGTTGATGTCCGACGGGGCTTCGAGGTGATAGCCTCCCTTTCGGCGAACCGCGAGCCCCTGTCCGTCATCGTCATCGGACCGCCACTCGGCCTGGACGGCGTCGATCTCGAAGCCGGATCGGTTCAGTTCGTTGCGGTACGAGACGGAGTCGAAAATGTAGAATTCGAATTCCGGTCCGACGTGGAATGAATCCGCGCGCCCCGTGGCGCGCAGCGCCGCGAGCGCCCTGTCGAGGATCTCGCGGGAGTCGCCGCCGTAGGGTCGGAAGCCGTCGGGCAGGATCTCGTGGACGGTCCCGAGGAATCCGAGCGTCTTTCGCGACCAGAACGGATCGACGAACGCGCTCCGGAGATCCGGGATGAATACCATGTCGCTCGCCTCGATGGTCGTGTAGCCGTAGTTCGAGCCGTCGAAGCCGAAGCCGCAAGAGAAGAGCTTTTCCGAGAGCGCCCGAGCCGGAACGCTCAGATGACGCCACGACCCCGAGAGCTGCGTCACCTTGAAGTCCAGCGTCTCGACACCCTCGGTTTCGACGTAGTGCTTCAGTTCCCCGAACGATGAAAACATCCGTACGCCTCCTTTGGAGTGTTCCCTTCGAAGAGAGAAGGATGATGCGCAAATTCGCCGTTCGCTGAATACCTTCCAGTGGTATAATCAATCCGAAGTAAAAAAATCGGGTATCCCGAGTTTCGGGATAGGGAGGGAGATCCTTATGGCTCTTCTGGTATTTTCCGTTCCTGGTATGTCGTGTCAGCACTGTGTGAAGCGGATTCGGGAAGCGCTTTCGAAAGCGGGACTCGATGCGGAAATTTCTCTGGAGAAGAAAACAATAGAACTAATGACGGACGATCCTGAGAAAATCGTCCGCATCCTCGACGAGGTGGGGTACGACGCGAGCGTTGCGTAGCCGTCACCAGCTCAGCGCTGTGACCGATCCGGCGTCGAGTCCGTCGGCCTGAAGCGCGAGGTTCCCGAGCGGATCTGCGACCACGCCTTCCTTCAGGGCGGCGAGAAGCGTCCGCGCCGTATCTTCGTCTCCGATACGGTTTCCGACCGGAGCGAGGCGCCGGAATGTTCCGGTTTCCTCCGGGACGCCGCTCCGCTGCCGAACCGCGGAGCCCGTTCGTCCGCGGACGGATTTCCCCCCCGCCGCGTCGGCGATGATGTTTCCGAGGCCGCGAAGACCTTCGTTCTCTATGGTCATTTTCGTGGACCTCCTTTTCATATATGTTTTGTTATTATAACAGGAGGATGCCGAATGGTCGAACATGTGAAACAGGAAGACGCCTCCGTGCGTCCGAAGATGAGCTTCGCGGTGACGGGAATGACGTGCGCGACGTGCGTCCGTATTGTGGAGAGGTCTCTGAAGAAAGTCCCCGGGGTCGCGTTCGCGGCCGTGAATCTGGCGACCGAAACCGCGTTCGTCGTGCTCGACCGCGAGGTTCCGTTCTCCGAGCTCGAGGCCGCCGTCGAAAACGTGGGATATCACCTCTCCCGCGAGTCGCCCGTGGACGCCGAGAAGACGCGCTACGCGGCCGCGCGGACGAATGTCCTGGTCGCGTGGGGGGCGACCGCGCCGCTGATGCTTCTGATGGCGCTTCACATGACGGGGCGCCACGTTCCGTTCTATCTCCCGGTCGAGGTGATCGGCGCCGCGGCGGCGATCCTGCTTTCGGGTCGCCAGACGCTCAAGGGGGCGTGGATCGCGCTGACGCACGCGCATTCCAACATGGATGTCCTCGTCTCTCTGGGCGCGATTGCGGCGTGGAGCACGTCGCTGCTCTCGCTGTCCGGCGTCCGGATCCAGTCGTTCGGAGCGATCGGCGCGATGATCGTCGCGCTTCACGTGACGGGACGGTTCATCGAGTCGCGCCTTCGCGACCGCGCCGCGAAGGCGATCC
>CALFXN010000040.1 GCA_937957815.1 uncultured Synergistales bacterium | reverse complement strand
GAAAGCATGAACACGAGCGGCATTCCGAGGATCGGGAAGGAGAAAGGCCACGCCCGTCCGGCGAGTGTCAGGCCGATCAGGACGACGAACGGGAACATCGCCCGGAACCAGTTCCACCCCTCGGGAGGTTCGGGCAGCCCCGAGAGCGCCGTGTCGCGGTCGACGGGACTGCCCCTTCCCGCCAGCCAGAACGTGGAGAAGAGAGCCCCCGCGACCGAGAGGATCGCGAGCGGCAGGCCGAAACCGACATAGGGCATGTTGGCCCCCGCCGCGGCCATCATCGCCCAGAGGTTGACCGGCGGGCACGCGGCGCTCATGGCGGCCAGGAGGAAGATCAGCGCGACTCGGCGATTCTCCGGAACCCCCATCGCCGCGAGGACCGACCCCGTAAGGGCGCCGACCGTCAGGACCGTCGTGGCCCCGGAGCCCGTGATGGCCCCCGGAACGAGCATCACGAACGTCAACAGGACGAGGCAGACGAACCGGTGCGCGTGAAACGCGCCGACGATCCGGCGGACGATGAACGCCACGCCTCCGGCCTGCTTGTAGAGCGTCATGAAATACGTCGCCGTCAGGAAGATGAGGCAGACGTCGTAATAGGTGCACGCGCCCTCGACCACGTGTCGCACGATTTCGGCGAACGACAGCGCGGAGCGGGGATCGGCTCCCTTCGGCAGCACGGCGTGAGCCGCGAGAGCCGCGAGCGTGGCTGCGAACATCGAGAGTTCCGTCGAGAGGCGGAACCTCTTCGCGACTGCGAATGCCAGCACCAGAACGCCAAGCGCCAGCATCGAATGATGGAACATGGTCATCGTGAACGTATCCTTTCGCCACAGAATTGACCGGGGGCCCCGAAAGAGGCCCCCGGTCGTCGTTCCCTACTTGAGTACCGTTCCGATCGCAAGGGCGTCCTTGATCTTGATGAGGGGTTTCTTGTGGGTCTCCGCATACTTCGTGAAGAAGCCGTCGCTGTCGCTGTCGGTCACGACGAGAATGACGTCGGCATCCTTCATGACGGCCTCGATGGACGCCGCGTCGGAGCTGTCCGTCCGGCGCGCCATGCCCTCGACGTGCGCTCCGATGACCGTCATTCCGGCCTTCTTCGCGGCCGCGATGGCCTTCGAGCAGCGGTCGATCTCCGCGTCGACGTTCGTTCCCGCCGCCCCCATTCCCTTCATGCTCGTGCCGCTCGTGACGATGAGCGTCTTGTAGTCGCCCTTCACGTCGTCGGCGGTCAGCTTGTTGTTGTAGTCCGCCTTCACGCCGGCCTGCTTCGCCGACATCCCGATCATGACGGCTCCTGGGCTCTGGCCGCACGTGGTGACGATATACGGTCCCTCGAGCTTCGGGGCGTCGGCCGCGAACGCCGCCGCAGCCAGCGCAGCAACGAAGAGGACCGCGATTGCCGCTTTTCTCATTCCGATTCCCTCCCTGTCATTCGCGAACGTCGGGCAAAGGCCGGTACGGCCTTTGCCCGACGGGTGGAGACGTGTGACGGTGCTATTTCGCCTTTTTGATCGCTTCGAGGTCGCGAATGGCCGTTCCGCCGAAGTCGACCTTCTCGAGGTACGCCTTCGGATAGCCCGGCTTGAGCATGGCGCCCTTGGGGCTGATCTGGCCGCCGTCGTAGTACGTTCCGATCAGGTGCCAGGCGAAATTCCACCAGCCCTTCTCGACCTTGTCGAGGTTCGAGGACGTATAGTGCGTCAGGAAGGCGACGGCCTTCGCCGGATCCTTCTTGTACAGCTCGACGGCCTTCGCTTCGGTCTCGGCCTGTTTCGAGAAGAAGACGTCCTCGTAGCTCGCCTTCTTCTCGCGGATCTCCTTGTACATCGCGTCCCAGCGGAGGTTGGCCCAGTTGTTCACGAGGTTGAAGGCCCACCATGCGCTCTCCGGATCGAACTCATGGCGCTTGCCGACGGTCCATGGCTTCGGGATCTCGGTCACGCCGCAGTAGATCGGGACGTAGACGGTCGTGTCGGGCGCGTCTTCGCCGAACCACAGAACGCCGCCGACGGGGTCGGGAAGCCAGGCGCGGCTCTGCGACACGAAGCTGTAGGAGCAGCGGAACATCGCGATCGGGCGCTCCCAGTCCTGTCCCTCGCGTCCGGCCGGCTTGTGTTCCTTGGCGACGGGCCAGCGGTTCGGGTTGCCGAAGGGTTCGGAAGCCGCGTCCTTCGTCAGGTCGTAGGGGGTTCCCTCCATGTGGTCGCTGTAGATGTCCATGATGTCCTTGACGCCGAGCTTCTTGTCCGGCTTGATGGAGAACGGGTACTCGGCGTACTCGTCATGGATCGGGAACTGCTTCGAGGGGGCGAGAAGGCTCAGCGCGCGCCACTCGCGGCGGCTCTGGTAGAACGGGGCGCCGTAGGGTTCCGGGTTGAAGACCTTCGCGTAGTTGAACGGAAGGCCCTTCTTCCACCACCCCATCTTCTCGGCCAGTTCGGTGATCCGGGAAGAGATCATGAAGTTCGCGTCGTCGAAGCGAAGCTCGCCGATGCGGGCGCGATTGGCTCCGACGAAGACCTCGTCATCGGGGACGCGCTGCGCGACCCAGTGGGCTCCCGGCGTTCCGCTCTCGGGCGTCCAGAGGAGGCCGCCGCCGCAGATCTCGAAGACCCAGAGTTCCTTCGCGTCGCCGATCACGAGCGTTTCGCCGCCGTCGGCGTAGCCGTACTTCTCCGCGAGTTCGCCCATGACCTTGATGGCTTCGCGCGCCGTCGAGGCGCGCTGGAGACCGTAGATCTCGAGGTTTGCGATGTAGAACAGGCCCTTGGGGCTCGCGAGTTCGTCGCGGCCGCTCCAGGTGAACTCGCCCATCATGAGCTGCTTGTCGTTCATGAACGGGTAGCCGATGTGGAA
>CALFXN010000039.1 GCA_937957815.1 uncultured Synergistales bacterium | reverse complement strand
GGCGTCGGCGATGCCCCCCAGGGGATCAGGGTTCCGGTCGTGGAATATTGATAGATTTTTCCGTCTCCAGTCCCCGCGACGAGAAGGCGGCCGCTTGTTGGGTGGTAGACGATCGAGTCGCACCGCGTCGACGTATCCACGATGGGGGACAGGGCGCTCTTCGGGGTGGTGTATTTCTTGAATATTTTATTGTTCTGAACGTCGGTGATGTACGAATATCCGGACGGATCGTGCGTGATGCCGCAGTAGCTCGTCCCCGTCTGCGCGTCCACGTCGGTCACCCAGAATGCTCCGGACATGTTTTTGTCGGCAAAATGGACTATCGATTTGTTCGTCCCGGAATCGGGACTGACGCACACCATATAGGGATACAGGAATTCGTCCGCTCCGGACTTGATCGTCTTGACCCTCAGGTTCCGGAAGTTGTCCGGCGATCCCCCCTTGTCGGGACTGAGCGGCGCCGGACCGTCGATGAACTTTTCCCAAGGTCCCAGAGCGCCGATCATCCTTTGCCACACGGCGCCGTTCGCGTCGACGACGAAAAACTTCCGCGACGCTCCCGATCCGGCAGTGGCCATGGATTTCGGCGGCGTCGCGAATCCCTCTCCGGCCGTCGGAAGGTCGATCTTCGGTGCGGACGAAGCACCCGTTTCCGGGTTGAAGGTATGGATTCCGTCATCCTGCAACAGGAACAGCGAATTGTTCACTCCGTCGTACGCCTCGCCCCGGACGCGCCCCGGAAGTTCCTCCCTCCGGGCCGCCGTTCGGGCGAGCCCGGCCCCGCCCGCGCCCGTGTCGCACGAGTCGGGGCTTGCGCAGTGGAAGTCAGTGTCCCGCGAGCCGTCGCTGAAGTATCGGACGATCTCCCAACCGCCGCAGCCGGATGGCGTGTGCGCGACGTAGAAGCAGTCGCCGCTGCCTGCGATGATATGGTCCGGACTGACGAGGCCGGACGGACCGAGCGCGCGGGCGGGCGGCGCGAACGCAACCTGAACGGCGATCATCGCGAGGAATGCGGTTCCTCCGAGCCGTCGCGCGGCATTCCGCATCCCCGACCGGAACCTCTGTGTCTCGTCGCTGCTGCTGTGCGCACGTTCCATTCCCTTCTCTCCCCCTCGGTGAGGCAGTCGGCTTCGATGTACATTTCGGAAAAAAACCAAAAGAAACTATTGTGTAATTATACGGGGACAATTCAGGAGGAGGCAAGCGGCCGGTCACGTTTTGAGCGGGAAGACGGGCGAGGAAAAAAGTCTCTGGCGTTTCAGATCGCGGCGTCCATCGTGCCTCTTCCCGGAGTTCCTTCTTCACGACGCTCCTGATGAAAACGAGTTACCGCGACAGCCGCGAGTTGATCGAAACGCCGAGGATGATCACCGCGGCGCTCGCGATCTGCACCGGGGTGACGCGTTCGCCGAAGGCGACGGCCGCCATCGCCATCGTGAAGACGGGGATCAGGTTCATGAACCCGGCGGTCCGGGCCGCGCCGATGATCTTGATGGATGCCTGCTGCAGGAGGTAGGCGGCGCAGGAGCCGAACAGCGCCGTGTAGACGACGCCGCCCCATCCGGCCGCCGTCGCCGCGAGAACGGGGGCGACCGGGTGTTCGAAAAGCGCGAACGGGATCGTCGCGACCGTCGCGACGACGAGCCCCCACGTGACGATCACGGGGGTCGTGAGGTTCGTCGCGAAGCGTTTGCTGACGACGTTGTAGACCGCGAACGCGAGGATCGCGCCGATCTGATAGAGGTCGCCGATGTTCATGTCGAGGCGCATGACGCGGTCGATGTCGCCGTTGAACAGGAGCGAAACGACGCCCGCGAACGCGAGCAGGATCGCCGCGACGCGCCCGGACGTCAGGCGCTCGCCCGCCCATGCGGCCGCGAGGAGCGACGTCATGAGCGGCGAGGTCGCCGCGATCGTCGTGACGTTGATGACGGACGTGTACTGCAACGCGACGAAAAAGAGCGCGTTGTTCGCGAACATCCCGGTGAGGCCGAGCGAGACGACGACGAAGATGTCGCGCAGACTCAGCCGTGTCCGGGCGGCTTCGCGGGAGATGGCGAACATCACGGCCGACGCGAGCAGGAAGCGCAGGAACGACAGCGTGAACGGCGGAAAATCCCGGACGCCGACCTTGCCCGCGATGGCGGTCCCGGCCCAGAAGAAGGTCGCGAGCGTCATGTAGAAGGCGGCTCGGGCTTCGGAGGTCGCGGAGAGGCGCATCGGCGTCACCAGGGTGTTCCGAGGATCACGCGCGGCAGGAAGAGCGCGAACTTCGGAAAGATCGGAAGAGCGTCGTGTAGGGAGAGAGTGTAGATCTCGGTGGTCGCCGTA